>NZ_BMXO01000017.1:0-100689 GCF_014651795.1 Vreelandella hamiltonii
GCCAAGGCCGGTGACACCGTCACCCTGACCGTGGGCGGCCAGGAATTTACCGGCCTGGTGGGCGAAGACCTCACCTACGCCATCGACGTCCCCGGAGCGCTGCTGGCGGCCAACGACAGCATCAGCGCCTCTGTGAGCGGCGAAGATGCGGCGGGCAACCCCTACAGCGCCGAGACCGACAAGTCCTATGACGTGAACCTGGGCGCAGAAGCCACCATCACCATCGACACCCTGGCGGGTGACGACGTGATCAACGGTGCCGAAGCGGCCGAGGGCAACCTCATCACCGTTACCGGCACCGTGGGCGGCGANTGGTGGGCGAAGACCTCACCTACGCCATCGACGTCCCCGGATCGCTGCTGGCCGGCAACGACAGCATCAGCGCCACCGTGAGCGGCGAAGATGCGGCGGGCAACCCCTACAGCGCCGACGCCGAGCGTGGTTATGTCGTCGACACTGACGCGCCCCTCGCCGACCCCGTATTGACCGGTGCAGAAACGGGCAGCGGAAACCCGGTTGGCCGTGTCGATCAGGTGATGTTCAAATCATTCACTGTGGGTGGTGGCGTTGATCAGGTGAATGGAGGGTTCGAGCAAACTCCTACAGAGTTCGAGGAAAATGCGTCCCTGGGAGGAGAGGATGGGCTCAGTAATGAAGCTGACCTGACCTTCGTACTCAGCTCGTTGCCCACCTACGGCAAACTCTATATTGATTTGGGTGCCGGCAATTACCAGGAGGCAACGACTGCCACGGAGTTCGATACCACGGCGAAGCTGTACTGGTCCGTTACCAAAGACGAGCTGCAGGCAGCCTTGAGCAGTGCAGATACCATCACCTTGAGTGGTAGTGATTTGACTGCCTGGCAGAATCAGGGAGTCGATATTTATGCCTACAACCTCTTTGGTGTGAAAGACAACACCTTGCTGAACGTCAGCAACGGTAACCTTGGTGTTTCTGACAACACTGGCTTGCAGGTAGATGCACCCAATCAGTTGGGTGAGCGTGGTGGCAACTCAGAAGAGCTCGTCTTCGACTTCCGCAAGCCGGTAGGAGAAGCAACGGTTACCGTGGCGAACCTGATTGCCCAAGAAGGGGAAGTGGGCTCGGTTGCAGCATATCTGGATGGCCAGTTGGTGGGTGAGTGGACCTTCAGCAATAACCCGGCCGATAAGCTGGGTGGTGAAAGTATTGACAAGGTCCTGAGTAACGGCCAATTCACCATCAACGGCGTCATCTTCGATCAGCTCCGCTTCACGGCCAAGGAGTACGCAGACGGCTATACCCAAGGTGGCGGTAGCGGAAGCGACAGCAGTGACTACTTTGTCCGCGCTATCGACTACAAACTGGTACCGGATGCAGGCTTCAGCTACCAGGTCATCGATGCAGCAGGCAATGAAAGTGGCGTAGTCGACGTCATTATCGGTGAGCCGAGCGTTGCTACTGATGTACCTGTAGGCAACGTACCGGTTGCGCCTCCAGGTATCGATTTGAGCGGCAGTACTCTGGTGGTGAACGAGGCCTTCCTGAAAGATGGCACCAAAGCAGGACAAGGTGAGCCTCAGGCGGCAGGCAGTTTCTCTGTCTCGTCTGCGGCAGGCATTGCAACGATCACCGTGGCTGGCAAGGTGCTGTCGGTAGCAGAGCTATTGGCGACCAATGGTGGCAGTCCGATTGAAATCGTGACCAAAGAGGGTAATACGCTTCGCATTACAGGTTACAACGGTGATGAAAAGGGTGGGGCGCTCAGCTACCAATTCGTGCTGAAGGAAACGGTCAGCCATTCGGCACAAGGTACTGACTCAGCCTTCAAGAACGCCATTGATGTCGCGGTTAAGGATATCCAGAATCAGACATCGACAGGCACGATCAAGGTCACGGTCATCGACGATACGCCGGAAGCCTTTACGCTTGCCAATGTCATTCAGGTACCTGTCAGCGAACTGGAAATTGCGCAGCTGAATGCTGGATGGAAAAACCTCACTTCCACTAGTGGTTCAGGCAGTGTGACCACCACCGCCAATAACCAAGGGGTGTATATCCAGTGGGGTGGCTCCAGCGGCTCAGGCTATGACTTCAAATATGCCTCTGGCCTGACAGGCTCGAAACCGGTAGATGCGGACTCCAAGTTCGTGGTGGGCACGCTGACCCACAACAACTTTGCCATCTCCAGTGATGCCAAGGTACTGAAAACCGTCGATCTTCAGGTCTCCTTCAAGGCAGTCATCGATGGCGTCCTTACCACGGTTTCCACTGTCATCAAGCTGGAGCATGACGAGACGCCAAATACCAATCGGGTAGCCACGCATCCGGACAACGATGACTTCGTGAAGATCAAGAACCCCAACGATACGCAGATCATTCGTGTGGGTGATCGCGAGTATGTGCTGCATATCAAAGGGTTCTTGGACAAGGATGGCAACCTGGTCGACAAGGTGCGCACCACAGAGACGAAAGCTAATTCCTTCGACCTCTATGCCGAAATTTCATCCACCGACGATCTGCCAAGCGTCCAAGGGCAACTGGAAACCAATTGGGGTGCGGACGGTGCTGCAACGGTGGGTGCGCTGTTGTGGAGGGTCAATGGTCAGGATGTGCAGACCAATACCATCAAAGGGCAGTTTGGTACCTTGACCGTGGATGCGTCGGGTAACTACACCTACGTGGTAGACCGTGAAGTACGCGACAGCATGAAGCTGAGTGAGAAGCGCGTGGAAACCTTTACCTACGTTCAGGTAGATGCGGACGGTGACAAGGTTGCCTCGACGCTGAAGATCGATCTCAGCGGTGTGCCCAACAGTGTCAACGCGGTGGATAACGTAGCAACCGCTGATCTGACTTGGGTCACCATCACTCCGCCTGCCATCACGTCACAGATATTGGGAGCTCAGAGTTCGACTCACGCGACTGCTAACGTCAGAGTTGATCAGTACCAGTCAGGGGTCCTCACTATTGGTCAGGGGGGGAGTGCCAAGGTAAGCTTCAATGCAAGTTTTGAAACTCCTGGAAGCACTAAAGCGTCGTTGACTTGGAAACTGCTGCAAGAGACAGCGCCCAATCAGTTCAAAGATGTCTCTGGCTTTGGTGGGACGGCTGTCAACGGGCAGAATAACCTGGAACTGAACGGACTGAGCGCTGGCAAGTACGTGGTGCAGTTCACGGCTACGACCAGTGGAGTACATACCACAGGGTTCTTGTTCTTCAAGACCGATTACTACTCCAAGGTGACATTGGGCGACGTCGGGGCAGTGGTACAACCCGCCAGTTATCAGGAACCCAGGCTGACAGAGGCGAAAGGCAACGTGCTGACCGATGCCGGTATTGACGGCAAGAGTGACATCCCCGGCTCTACCGATACCGTGTTGAAAGTCTGGAATGGCAATGCTTTTGTGGCGACCACGGAGTCAGGTGTCAAGATCGTTGGAAAATATGGCGAGTTTACGCTGGAGTCGGATGGTGATTACACCTATCGCCCCGTTGCCAACCCAGAGCACGTGGGCCAGATCGATAGCCTCACGTATCAACTGGTGCATCCAACGGGTGTGACGGCGGAAGCCACTCTGCGTGTTGGCATCACCGGCCCTGGCGTCGACAGCTTCGTCTGGGGAAGCGAGGGTAACGACACGTTGCAAGGGAATGGTGGTAACAACGTCATCTACGGCGGCGAAGGAAGCGATATTCTCGCGGGTGGAGCAGGTGCAGACACCTTCAAGTGGGAATTCGGTGATCAGGGCACCAGTGGGTCGGGTGCTGCCGTGGACAAGGTCACGGACTTCACGCTGGGTGTGTTTGGCGCGAATGCATCGGCAGATCGCCTGGATCTTGCGGATCTTCTCCAGAACGAAAACGCGGGTAATATCGATCAGTACATCAAGGCAGAGCAGCAAGGGGCAGACACCGTGCTGCATATCAAGTCAGATGGTGGCATTGCCAGCGACGGCAGCAACGCCGATCAACAGATCGTGTTGAAGAACGTTCAGATGCCGCAGGGTACCAGCTCGTCTGACTTCATTCAGTCTCTGTTGGATCACGATCAGTTGAAGATCGATCAGTAACAGCGTTGACCAACCCAAGGCCGCCTACGGGCGGCCTTGTTGTATCTACAGTAAGATTACGTTTAGCAACCAATAGGCGCGTTTACTTACAGGGGAAGCCGCTATGCTCTATATCAAACGTAACGCCAAGGGAGAGATCGTGACGCTTAGCAAGGAGCCTACGCCCGAGTGTAACGAAACCATCGCGGCCAATTCACCAGAGGTGTTCGCCTTTTTGGCCCAGCAAACCGGGCAGTCGGCACAGATGATTGCCTCTGACCTGGCCTTTGTGAGGGTGGTGGAAGACATGCTGGAAGTGTTGCTCGAGAAGGGCGTGTTGAGTTTTACGGATTTGCCGCCAGCGGCACAAGCGAAAGTCATGGCGCGCAAGACATTGCGCGCCAAGAACGATGTGAATCTGCTGGGGGACGAGGATACGCTGATCTAGGCGTGGCGCGCTCAAGGCGCGCCTGTTGCTGCCGTGCTGGCTTTTGAGCCGCTAATGCGCGCGAACGGCTGGGCCTGTTACGCCATCTACACCGGTGCGGAACAGGCTTTCCAGCTCCTCCGGGGCGGCCACGCCCTCGGCGATCACCTGAATACCCAGTGAGTGGCACAGGGTGGCCATGCCGCGCACGATGGTCTGCTGCTCGTGGGAGGTATCGATACCCCGCACCAGGCTGCTGTCCAGTTTCAGGTAGCTCAACCCTACGTCGTGCAGGTCGGCCAGCTTGGTGAATTCAGCGCCCACGTGCTCGATGCCGAACTGGCAGCCCAGCGGGCGCAGAGCGCTGCATAGCCCGCGCAAGCTGCCAATGGCGTGAGGAGTCAGCGTAGCGGGTACCTCGAAGCAGAGCTTGCGCGCCTGAGCAGGCTGCTTCTCCAATAGCTGTCTCAGCTCATTGACGAACTCGGCATTGGTAATCGAGGCAATCGACAGGTTGATCCCGAACGATTGCTCACCGTGGGCCGTGAGCTTATCCAGCGCTTTTTTGACGACAGCGATATCCAGCGCGGGCTCGAGAGAAAACCGCGTGACCCAGGGAATGAAGAGCCCCGCACTTTGCCATTCGTTGGCCAACTTGAGGCGGGCAGGGCACTCGTAGTGCAGTACCTGTTGGTCGGCATCCATGACGGGGAAGTACGCCAACTGCGGCCCCTGGGCAATGGCCGCTGTTAGCGCACTACGCCACTGAGTGTGGTTGCCGAACAGGGAGCCTTGTTCACGCTGACGCACCACGAGGTGAGTGGTGCTGCTAGGGCTTTCGGCTTCGGCCAAGGCGTCGTCCAGGGTGGCCAGCAGCGGACCTCGTTGGTCTTGGGGGTGGTAGGCAACTACGGCGGTGGCCAGGCTTGGGGCGGCCGTATCGTGATGTGCCGTGACCTGTACCAGGGCTTCTTCCAGGCGAGGCAGCAGTACATGAGGCTGCTCTTCCATGGGCAGCATCAGCAGAAAGTCACTGCCGTTGAGTCGGCCCACCAGAGGCTCCTCGGAGGCCGTGTCCAGTGCGGCCAACTGCTGGGTGAGCTGCTTGAGCAGGGCATCGGTGGCTTGGTGGCCAAGCTGCTCGTTCAACTGCTCCAGAGCGCGCACACGCACCATGACCAGCAGCCCCGTGGCACGGGCGTCTTCACTCTCCAGCAGAGCGCCCAGCTTGCCCAGCATCACATCGCGGTTCAAGGCGCCGGTCACACGGTCGTGCTGCAGATGACGGCGTAGCTCGTCCAGCTTTTGCCCTTCGTGGCTGAGCATCTGGCGCACGTTGGCCGACAGCACGTTCATTGCTTGGGCCACTTCACGCAGCTCCAGCGTGCGGGGTTCCTTGATGGTGGTGAAGCGGCGCGCGCTGATGTCCTTGGCCTGGGCGACTACTCGTACCAGCGGGTGCTTGATGCCCCTTACCATCACCGTGGCCAGGGTCAGGCTGATCGCCCCCGCCAGCAGGAACCAACCCGCCAGCTCCAGCATGCTGCGCCATAGCGAGGCATAGGCAAAACTGTGCTGGCTCTCCAACTCCAGCGTGCCAAACTGCCGCCAGCCATCCTGAACGGTGGCCGTGCCCGTGGGCACATCGAACTGCACCAGGCTACGAAACCAGCCGGGCACGTCACCGCTGTACTCACCGGCGTGGCGTTCCACCAGCACGTCGCCTTCGGCATCGCGCAGCACGATAGAACGGTAGTAACCGGTATCGAACTGGGCTGCTATCAGTAGTTCAAGAATCACCAGCTCCTTGTCCAGCTGGCTCATGGAAAGCGCCAGTGCCGTGGCGTTGTCCTCGTTCTTGATGCGCACTTCCTGCTCGATGTAAGCGCGGCTGCTGTTGATGCTGATGGCCAGGCTGCCGACGAACGACAGCAGCAACAGCACGATAATGGCCAGCCAAAGCTGTTTGATCAGCGACATGGTGCCTGTTCCTCTTAGATGAATCCTTGTGATTGCATGCGCTCGATGACGCTGCGCCAGCGAGACAACCGCGCCAGCGGGTCGGCGCGAGACTCGGAGCCGCCGCCTGCCCACAAACCACTGCTATTGAAACTGAAGACCGGGTCCAGGTCGTTACGCTGGGAAGCGGGCGTGATGGAAGGCATCAGGTTATCCAGCACCAGCGGTTCGGCATTGGGCGTCGAGTAGTAGCCCAGCACCATGTGCGCCTGGGTAATCTGACTACGCCCGATCCGCGCGCGTACGTAAATCATGCGAAGCCGGTCACCCGGAACGCCCAACTGCTTTAACGTGATGTATTTGGCAATCGAATAGTCTTCGCAATCACCCTGACCCTTGCCCATGGCCTCCAGGGGGGTGGCCCAAAAATCTTCCTGGCCCCACGCCTGGATATCATCTACCCAGCGAATGCGCCGGTTGAAGAAGTCATTCACGTCGCGCAGTTGCGTTTGAATATCCTGGCCCTGCAGGCGGTCGAGCAGGCTGAACCACTCTTCCAGCACGTTCATTCCGCTTTGGCCATAAAGCCGCTGCATGGATTGACGCAGCCGCTGAGGGTTGAAGGCGGCCGCAGGAGAGGGCTGAAACCCCAGCCCAGCAACAAGGTACCTGTGACGGTCAAGAACCGCCGACGTGTCAGGCCATGAGGAGAAGGGGAGGAGTGCAGGGACATGGACGCCATGAGTGTTGAGCAAATAGAGCTTAAGATTACTCGCTGGCATGCAAAAGTGCTATCCCTGCTGGTCACAAAGTATCAATGTTTTGTTACTGGGCTGCCTGATAGGTGGCTTCCAACATGGGCCCCAGTTCGGGCCAAACGTTGTCCAGAATGATAGGCTGAGCCTCTGCCGTGGGATGAATGCCATCGCTTTGCATCAACTGGGTATTGAGCGCCACATCTTCCAGCAGGAAAGGCACCAGTGAAAGCGCGTACTCATCCGCCAGTGAGTGGAACACGCCGGTAAAGGCATCGCGATATGCCTGCCCGTAGTTAGGCGGAATATCGATGCCCAGCAGCAGTACCTCGGCATCGGCCTGCTGGCTCTGTTCGATCATGCTGGCCAGGTTGGCGCGCATCTGGGCGGGGGGCAGGCCGCGCAGGCCATCGTTGCCGCCCAGCTCCAGCAGAACGATATCCGGCTGACGCTGTCGGAGAATATCGGCGAATCGTTGCGCACCGCCAGCGGTGGTTTCACCGCTGATGCTGGCATTGACCACTTGGGCCTCGCCCTCCAGACGCTGGGCGAGCAGCGCCACCCAGCCTTGCTCTTCTTCGATACCATAGGCAGCGCTCAAGCTATCGCCCATCACCAGCAGTGTGGGCAATGAGTGGGCACTGTCGTCATCATGGCCGTCATCGGCGTGCGCTGGAAGTACGCTCAAGCAGGCCGCCAGCGTAATGGCCGCCAGCATCACGAAGTTTGAGAAAGCCGATTTTGCAAAAGCTGTGTTGAAGAAGCCAGTTTTCAAGAGTGTCGTGTGCATCGCCTGCTGTATAGGTACCATTCGTTGTCGAACCGTTATTAAAGGGAATTCACGCTTCATGTCCTACTCCTCTGACCCTACTTCCAAAGTGCCCAGCGATGCTGCCAACGCGCATCCGCCCATCACCGACACGCTAACGTCAGATAAGGTTCCCCCGGCCATGGCGCCCAACGTGGTGCTACATGCCCATCAGTTGGCAAAACGCGTCGCCAGTGGCGAGCGCTCGCTGACCATTCTGGACAACCTCGATCTCAGCGTGGCCGCCGGGGAAAGCGTTGCCATTCTGGGCAAGAGTGGGGCCGGTAAGTCTACCCTGCTGGGGCTACTGGCGGGGCTGGACACGCCCAACGACGGTGAGCTGACGCTATTTGGTCACCCGTTGAGCCAGCTGGATGAGGATGGCCGTGCCGCGCTCAGGGCCGGACGAGTAGGCTTCGTGTTTCAAAATTTCCAACTGCTGCCCACGCTCAGCGCCTTCGAAAACGTGCTGCTGCCACTGGAGCTGTCGCCACGGGCAGGGGAAACCGCTGCCGCCCAGCAATGGCTGGAACGTGTGGGGCTAGGGGAGCGCACCTCGCATCTGCCCAAGCAGCTGTCGGGGGGCGAGCAGCAGCGCGTGGCGATTGCCCGTGCCTTCGTCACCGACCCGGAGCTGGTGTTCGCCGACGAACCCACCGGCAACCTCGACCCGGATACCGGCGCACAAATCATCGACCTGCTGTTCACGCTGAACCAGCAGGCGGGCACCACGCTGATCCTGGTGACCCACGACCACGCATTGGCGCGCCGTTGCGACCGCTGCCTGCGGCTCACCAATGGCCAGTTGACGCCTTTCGTTCCCGCTCCGGCCACCAGCGAGGAAGGCAATGAGTGACATCAACTGGCGGCTGGCCGCCCGTAGTTTAAAACGTGACTTGCGCGCGTCAGATGTCCGGGCGCTGTTCGTGGCGCTGATGTTGGCGGTGGCGGCATCTACCATGATCGCCTTTTTCCTGGACCGTCTGGAGCGCGGCCTGGAGCGCCAGGCCAGCCAGATACTGGGCGGCGATCTGGTGCTGGAACAGCGCGAGCCCTTCGATGAGCGCCTGCGTACCGAACTCGAAGCGGCGGGCTTTACCCTGAGCGATCAGGTAGACCTGGTGTCGATGATTAGTCGCGGTGAGCGCTTTCAACCGGCCAGCCTCAAGGCCGTCGATGATATCTACCCGCATTATGGCGTCAACCTGGTCGATCTGGGCAACGGCGTCGAACGCCTGGCCTCCGGGCCTGCCGCCGGTGAAGCCTGGGCCGACCCGCGTCTGGCGGAGCTGATCGAGATCCAGATTGGTGATCAGGTACAGGTAGGCCAAACCGAGCTGACCATCACTGGCATCATCGAGCGTGAAGCCGACCAGTCCGCAGGGTTTGGCAACTTCAACCCCCGGCTGATGCTCAATACCGCCGACCTTGATGCCACCGGGCTGGTGCAGCCTGGCTCCCGGGTCGAGTTCGAGCTGCTGGCCGCCGGGCCGCCTGCTGCTCTGGAGCAAGTGCAAGGCTTGCTGGCGGAATTACGCCGGGAGGGCGTGGACGTGCGTGATGTCCGCGTCGACCGGCCGCAGCTGGGCAATGCACTGCAGCGCGCGGAGAGCTACCTGGGGCTGGCAGGGCTGGCAGCGGTGCTGTTGGCCGGGGTCGCGGTGGCCATGTCGACCCGTCGCTATGTCGAACGCCACCTGGATACCGCCGCGCTGCTGCGCTGTTTCGGCGCTAGCCAGCAACAGCTGATCGTGCTGTTTAGCCTGCAGTTGGTGGGGCTGGCGTTGATAGCCTCTCTGCTGGGGGCCATTCTCGGGCTGTTAGGCCAGGCACTGCTGCTGTGGTTATTGAGCAGCTTCCTGCCCATGACGCTGCCTGCCCCAGGCATCATGCCGCTATGGCTGGGTATCTTCACCGCGCTGGCGGTGCTGGTGGGCTTTGCCGGCCCCACCTTGCTGCGCATCAAACAGGTGAGCGCGCTGAAAGTGCTGCGCCGTGAGCTGGACCCACTGCCGCCTGCCGCCTGGCTGGTGGTGGGCGTGGCCAGCCTGGTGTTTGGTGGCCTGCTATGGCTCTACTCGGGCAGCTTCTCGCTGGCTCTGGCGCTGCTGCTGGGCGGTTCGCTGTTGCTGGCACTGTTGTGGGGCGTCAGTGCCTTGCTACTGAACGGCTTGTTGAAGGCAGTGCAGCGCCTCTCCGGTGCCAGTGAGTGGGGCCAGGCCCTGCGCCTGGGGGGGCGGCAGTTGGCCCGGCGCAAACAGGCCGGGTTGGGGCAACTGCTGGCCTTTTCGGTGACGTTTTTCGCCATGGCCATGATCGTGCTGGTACGTGGTGATCTGCTGAGCACCTGGCAAGACCAGCTGCCGGACACCACACCCAACTACTTTGCCATCAATATCCAGCCCAGCGAACGCGAGGCCTTCGAGCAGGCCGTGGCCCCTCGCGTCGAGACCCAAAGCACGCTCTACCCCATGGTGCGCGGGCGCATCAGTGCCATCAACGGGCAAGCCCCTCGGGATGCCGTGCCACCCGATGCCCGTGGCGACAACTCCTTGCGCCGGGAGCTGAACCTCACCTGGCAAGCCACGCTGCCGGAAGGCAATCGCGTGGTGGCCGGGCAATGGTTTCGCACCCCCAGCGAGCCTCAAGGCTGGATGAGTGAAGTCGAAGCCACTGCCTCGGCGGTGGCCAGCACCGTGCCCATTTCGGTGGAAGAGGGGCTGGCAGCCCGCCTTGGGCTAGGTGTGGGCGATGAAATGACCTTCACCGTGGGGGGCGATACCATCACCACCCGTATCGACAGTTTGCGCAGCCTGAACTGGGATAGCTTCAACCCCAACTTCTTCGTGATCTTTCCGCCGGGCGTGCTGGAGTCCTTTGGGCATAGCTTCATCACCGCCTTCCACTTGCCAGACGCGGAGCAGGGCCTGGTTCGCCAACTGGTCAGCGACTTCCCCGGCGTCTCGTTGCTCAACGTCGATGCCATTCTGGGCCAGGTGCGGGACGTGCTCACCCAGGTAACGCGGGCAGTCGAGCTGGTGCTGGCCCTGGTGCTGTTGGCAGGGGTGAGCGTGTTGTATGCCGCCCTCACGGCCAGCCGACCGGTACGCGCCCATGAAAGCGGCCTGCTGCGGGTGTTCGGGGCGGGTAATCGGATGATCTCCCGCGTGCAAGGAGCCGAGTACGCCCTGCTGGGCTTTGCCAGCGGGCTGCTGGGCGCCGTGCTGGCCGAGCTGGTCACCGCCGCGCTCTACCTCTACTGGCTCGACCTCACCCCGCGCCTGCATTGGGGCCTATGGCTAGTGCTGCCCCTGGGCGGCGCGCTGCTGATCGGCATCATTGGTCATCTGCTCTCTTACCAACTGCGCCGCCAAGCCCCCGCCGCCAGCCTGGGGCTGTTGGGCGAAGCGTAATTAACGAAAGAGTGGCTGCCCAGGCAGCCACTCAAGCCCACTTGAGAGAGGCCCATCCATTGGCTTATAGCCAGAGCAGCCACCCAAGCTATCCTGTGGGAGGCCAATTTCATTGGGCGACTGCCTGGGCAGGCACCCATATCAAGCCAGGTGCTGGAATCATCGCGAGCTAAAGCTCCCTCCCACAATAGGCTTCCAGCCACAAGAAGCTCTCAGCCACAGCAGGTCTTCTTAACCTCTGGTAGGTCAACTCATTGGCTATAGCCTGAGCAGCCACCCAAGCTATCCTGTGGGAGGCCAATTTCATTGGGCGACTGCCTGGGCAGGCAACTGTGCTGGAATCATCGCGAGCTAAAGCTCCCTCCCACAAGAAGCTCCCAGCCACAAGAAGCTCCCAGCTTCACCTGCGCTTTCTGTCATCGCTCAATCAATTAACGAGAATATGCTAGTTTAAATAAAATTAATCACATGAAGGGAGAGTGGCCACATGAGTAGAAGTTATCAGCTGAGACGTGGCAGGCTCTCCATCCCAAACAGTTATTACCTGGTGACCATCACCACTCAGCGTCGGCAACCTGTCTTTTCCACTTTTTCCCAGGCCCGTCACGCGGCTCGACACTTTTATCATCCACGTGTGTCAGTTCTTGCCACTACCTACGCCTATGTAGTCATGCCAGACCACATTCATTGGCTTTTTCAACTAAATGAACAGCTATCGGAGGCCGTAAGACGCTACAAGGCTTATGTCTCTTTGGATATTGGACAGAGCGTTTGGCAGGACGGCTTTCATGATCGAATGATTAGGGATGAAACTGCCCTAAAAGCGGCGGCCAGATACATTGTCGCCAATCCATTGCGTGCCAACCTGGTCGACGATATCAAAGCCTATAGCTACTGGAATGCTATATGGCTGTAACTGGGTAGCGCAGCCACCCAAACTAACTTGTAGGAGGCCAATGCATGGGCTTATAGCCTGAGCAGCCAACCAAGCTATCCTGTGGGAGGCCAATTTCATTGGGCGACTGCTTGGGCAGGCACCCGTGCTGGAATCATCGCGAGCTAAGGAACCGCTGATCAATTCGTCTCTGAGCGGCTAAAGCACTCTGGGCGGCATATTCACCGCGTCAACGGTCACTTTCTGGCCACGGAAGGTGGCCTTTTTACCCTGGCAGCCTGGTTATCCAGCTGCCAGGCCAGATTCAAGACACACTGGCCCCGTCAGCATGCCCCTGGCATCGTCCAGCCAGCACCAAATTGCCGAGGGCGAACAGGGTGAACAGCTGCGCCTGGTTCCTGGCCAGTCCCTTGTAGCGAACCTTCCGGTAGCCGAAGAGGTTCTTGATGACATGAAACGGGTGCTCGACCTTGGCGCGGATGCTGGCCTTGGCCTTCTCGATCGCCAGCAGCAGCGCTTTCATGGGACTGTCTTCCATCTTCTTGATGGGGCCGCGCTTGGCGGCAACACAGCAGCGGGAGTCCGGGGCATCCTTCTCTTCGTCCAGGTACTTCCACATGCCGGTGTAGCCCGCGTCGCCGTATACCCGCTTGTCATCCTCCCGGACCAGAGCGCCGGCCATGGTGACATCGGCGACGTTGGCCGACGTGGCGGCGACACTGTGGGTCAGTCCGGTGACCGCATCGACACCGATATGGGCCTTCATGCCGAAGTAATACTGCTTGCCCTTCCGGGTCTGCTTCATCTCCGGATCGCGCTGCCTGGCCTTGTTCCTGGTGGAGGGGGCCGCCGCCACAATGGTGGCGTCGACGATGGTGCCCTCGCGCATGAACAGGCCCTGCTCGGCCAGGTGGGCGTTGATTTCCTCGAAGATCCGCTGGGTCAGGGCATGCTGCTCCAGCAGGTGACGGAAGCGCAGCAGCGTGGTCGCATCCGGCACACTCTCGATGGCCAGATCGATACCGATGAAGTCACGCATGGCCTGGCTGTCGTAGATGGCATCCTCCAGCGCTTCATCGGCCAGGGCATACCACTGCTGCAGGAAGTAAATGCGCAGCATGCGCTCCAGGCCAATGGGTGGTCGGCCTTGCTTGCCCGCTGAATTCGGGAAGTAGGACGGCGACAGTGCTGCGATCAGCCGTTGCCACGGCACCAGCTCCTCCATCCTGGCAAGAAACCGCTCGCGGCGGGTGACCTTCTTCTTGTTCTGGTGCTCAGCCTGGGCGAATGAGATCTGTTTCATCGGAGTGGCTCTGTCAGCGGGTGTTGGACGACAGGTCAGATTTTACCTCGTCGGTGGCTATGAGGCAGCTCCGACGGGATTTATGCAGCGTTTCCCTAAAGCTCCCTCCCACAATAGGCTTCCAGCCGCAAGAAGCTCTCAGCCACAGCAAAGCTTCTTGAACAGAAGGAGGCCAATTCATTGGGTTATAGCCTGAGCAGCCACCAAACCAACCTGTGGGAGGCCCATTTATTGGGCAACTGCATGAGCCGGTGCATTCTTCGCTTTTCACAAAGCAGGCTTCGTGTATGCTACGCGCCTCTTCATTGGAGTTCGCGGCATGTGGTCGTTCAACGTCTCTCATTTCTTACCTGTGCTTCCTCGTTTTCAACAGGGTAGGCCGATCCTGGCAGGGCTTGTCGTCACCCTGTTGAGCGCTGGTGATGCCCATGCATCCGTGGCGCGTCTGGAGGCTGACCTGCAGGCCCAGTGGGGCCGTGGCGAGCAGCTCATCGAAATCGGCGAACTCCGTGAACAGGAGCAGCGCGTGATCGCCGAGCACATCGTGATCCGGCAGGCGCAAGGCGATGTGGTGACCATCGAGGCCTACCACGTGCAGGGCGATTACGACCAACCCGAGAGCGTCTCGTTTCACGGTATTCGCGTCATCGAGCCTGACGTCAGTGACCCGGTCTTGACGCTGACCGAGCTGGCCCTCGATCGACCAGGAGCGGCCGTCCCCGACTTCGCCAACTTCACGACCCCAGATGCACCGCTTCACGGCTTGCGTTTGCAGGAGCTTTCGCTGTGGCTGGACGGCACCTTGGCCAAGCAGTGGACAGCAGAGTGGGGCAACGACGCGGCGCTGACGGGCTACCTCACCCTGGAAGCCCTGGTGCTGGAAGAGATGAGCCACGCCGCCCTTGGACGTTTTGAGCTACACGGGCTAAACGCCGAGTTCAACGATTTGGCGTCTGGCTTTACCGCGTCTCTGGCGCTGGATGAAGTGATCGTTCGTGGGCTGCAAGGGCTCGACCGCCCAGGGCAAGCGCAGTTGGAACGGGCCGAGTTGAATGGCTTCAGCCTGACCGGAGACCGCTGGAGTGTTCTGCTGGAGCGCGCCTGGGCCAGTGGCAACCTCTATGTCAGCGATATGGGCTTTCAGGGGGCCGCGCTGGATATGGGGGCGTTGATTGGCCTGGCGCCACCGCAAGAGCGTCGGGATCTACAGGCCGTGAATAACGTGCTGACCGGTGGCAGCGGGCGCCTGAATGCCGCAGGGCGTAGCGTCTCCGAGTGGCATGAGGATACTCAACCGCCGCAGCTGAAGGCGGAAGGTTTTTTACAGCTCAGCGAGGCGGGGGAGGTGAGCTATCAGATGGCGCTTCCCGTAACGCTACCTGGGCGTGCCACCATCGAACAGGCCATGCAACACCCAGCCCTGTTCGAAACGGCCAGGCTTCACGGCGGTAACGTCACCCTGGCCTACAAGGATGCTGGCCTGCTGCCGCGCCTCGCCACCGAACTCGCCACCCAGGAGGGGATCAGCACCTCGCAAATGGTGGCGCAGGGCTGGGCTCAGGCTCGCCAGTTCGAAAGGCTGGCAGGCCCACAGGTCGCCAAGCTGATGGTAGCTCTGGTTGATATCATGGGGGGGCACGCCCAATCCTTGACCACGCACATCGCGCTGCCGGACCCCTTTACCCTCGAACAATTCATGATGGACCCGCTGGGCAGCAGTCAGCGCCTACGCGTTATTTTCGAATTGAAATAGCGCGGTTGTCCAGTTGGTCAGCCTGTAAAGGCTGCCGCCAACATGAAACATGCTCATGTAACACCTGATACGGATGCGATGAAAGTCGCGTCCGAGTGGGTTATCATGGCTCCCTCGCTTCTCCATGATGACCGTTTCGTTACGAGGTTCCCGCCGATGTTCAGCCGCGACATGACAATTGCCGGATTCGATGATGTGCTGTTTGATGCCATGCAGAAAGAAGTGGCACGCCAGGAAGCCCACATCGAACTGATTGCTTCCGAAAACTACGCCAGCCCGCGGGTACTGGAAGCACAAGGCAGCCAGCTGACCAATAAATACGCTGAAGGCTACCCCGGTAAGCGCTACTACGGCGGCTGTGAGTTTGTCGATATCGCCGAGAACCTGGCCATCGATTACGCCAAGGAGCTGTTTGGCGCCACCTACGTCAACGTGCAGCCGCACTCCGGCTCTCAGGCAAACAGTGCCGTATTCCAGGCGCTGGTCAGCCCCGGCGATACCATCCTCGGCATGAGCCTGGACGCAGGCGGACACCTGACCCACGGTGCCAAGCCCAACTTCTCGGGCAAGCACTACAACGCCATCCAGTACGGTCTCGATGAGCAGGGCCTGATCGATTACGCTCAGGTGGCTCAGCTGGCTCGTGAGCACCAGCCGAAAATGATCATTGCGGGTTTCTCGGCCTACTCCCAGATTGTCGATTGGGCCAAATTCCGCGAAATCGCCGACGAAGTAGGGGCTTACCTGCTGGTCGATATGGCCCACGTGTCGGGTCTGGTGGCGGCCGGTGTCTACCCCAGCCCGCTGCCCCACGCCCACGTGGTCACCTCCACCACTCACAAGACCCTGCGTGGCCCCCGTAGCGGCGTGATCCTCTCGGCGGAAAACAACCCCGAGATCGAGAAAAAGCTCCAGTCTGCCGTGTTCCCCGGCGGCCAGGGCGGCCCGCTGATGCACGTCATCGCGGCCAAGGCGATCTGCTTCAAGGAAGCCATGGCGCCCGAGTTCAAGACCTACCAGCAGCAGGTCGTCAAGAACGCACAGGCCATGGCAACCGTGTTCATCGAGCGTGGCTACGACATCGTCTCGGGCGGTACCGAAGATCACCTGTTCCTGCTTTCTCTGATCAAGCAAGGCGTGACCGGCAAGGATGCGGATGCTGCCCTGGGCCGCGCCCACATCACCGTCAACAAGAACGCCGTGCCCAACGACCCGCAAAGCCCGTTCGTCACCTCCGGCCTGCGCATCGGCACTCCGGCAGTGACCACCCGCGGTTTCGGTGAGCAAGAGTGTACCCAACTGGCAGGCTGGATCTGCGATATCCTCGATGTGCTGGCCAAGGGGGAAGACACCAGCGGCATCGAAGCCCAGGTGTTGGATAAAGTGGCAGAGGTGTGTGGTCGCTTCCCGGTTTACAAGTAAGCGCTACTGCCTTCAGCAAGTAAAAAACGCTAGCCTCGGGCTAGCGTTTTTTTATGGTAGGTCGCGTTTCCTAAGCACGTATCAATCGGCAGAACGGTCCTGAGTATCACGCGCAGGCTCTGGTCTCACAACGCTGACGGTACGCTGCTCTTTGGTCCATTTTCCCGCTTTTTTGTCGATATACTGAAAATGCTCGTTGGTGAAGCTGCCCTGGTTACAGGCATGCCGATAGGAGACGGTGGGCACGGCCTGTTGATCGAGTAGTTCGATGAACACCCCCGGCCCGGTCAGCTCGAAGACGTTGGTCAGGGTACTGTCCTGAATGTTGTGCTGCACTCGTTCGATCAGCTTCAACAGGTTCGGATTGCCGGGTCGGCTGGCAATGAAATAGTTGCTGAGCTCGCCACGGCGGGTGGTGATATACAGCTCCTCATGCTTGCCTAGCGTGTTGGCCAAGGGCCAGATCGCGTGGGCATCGATATCCAGATATACGCCGCCGTGTTGGTAGAGCACCAGCAGCCTCCAGAAATCGGCCTGGGCGGCACCGATTTGTAGGCGGTCATATTGCTGATTGATCTCTGGAGAGTAGTGAGCGGCAATGAACGCTTTTCTGGCCTCGGTAATCATGAACCGATATTCGAAGCGCGGGGCCATCAAGCGATTGAACAGGTAGTTCAAGTAAACAGGGAGCGTGACCTTATTGGTGAAGTTGGTTTGCCAGATGATCCTGGGGATGGGCGTTGGCTCTTTGGGCTTCAGCCAGGGGGCCGCTTGTTCCGGTAGCGTAAAGCGTTTTTTGGGGAACAGGGCATGAAAGCCATAGCTCAACAGCTTGGTGATGTTGGCCGCTAGCTTGATGACTCTGCTGGTCGCCACGATATGCGGCTTGCGAGGTTTCGGTTGAGACGGCATCGGTTCTCTTTGCTCATTTCAATGAAAAGCCTGGGGAGTAAGCTCCTCAGGCTTTTCGACAATATTGAATGTTGCGGGGACGTTTACCCGATCATCACCAGCCGCCCTGGCCTTCCAGCAGGCTGCGGATGTTGTTATCGAGGGGGAGTCGGAAGTCTGCACTGCCCAGCACCATGGCATCACCCGCACGCACTACCCGTGCGCTCACATACAGAGAGTCCTGACCTTGTGCATAGGTTCCCATGAGAATGGAGCGAGCATTGTGCTGAGAGCTCAAGCGTTGTACTTGCCTGGAGAGAATCAGCTCTCCCACATTCTCTTCGATGAACATGCTATCGCGCATCTTGACCTCCCGCACCTGCATGCCTTGCTGGGCAAGTGCCGAGGCCATGATCTCCGAACTGATGCGTCCAAAAGTGGACGACTGGCTCAAGTTGTCGATGCTGACGAAGGTGGCCGCAATCATGGGGCTATAGCGGGTAAGATCGGGGTTGCTTGCCATCATTTGCTGGGCAGCTTGATGTGCAAGTTCAGACAGGTCTGGTTTGGGCGCTTCAGGTTGGCTGCTGTTGCCAAGCGATGCGCAGCCCGTCAGCATCAATAGCGCAAGGCTCAGCGCAGCAGTGTTCATGGCGCGGCGGTAAGAGACAGGAAGCACCGTCATAAGCGTCAACAGCATAAAGGTTACCAAGTGTCGGTGATGGAAATAGTCGGCGTCGTGGGAGCCTGAGGCACTCTATGGGGTGCATACTGGCGCCGATCACCGGCATTAATGTAATAGATATTGGACGAAGAGTAGAGGATTTGATCCTGTTCAACGATCTGTGTGGTGACGATGATCTCTTCGTTGCTGGTGGGTGTCCAACTACCCCCGACAGAGTCGGCGAGGATACCGGCCGGGATCAGTGCCAGCCCAGGCTCACTCCAGTGGCGGATGGGAAAGCTGGCGACGGCAATGCCGGTTGCCAGCGCCGTGTAAGCACCAAAAGGCGGACGCGTATAGCCACGGTCACGATGCTGAACGACTTCCACATCGATCTGAACCGTTGCTCCGTTGGCACGGGGCTGGGTAGTGACGCTGCCACCGCGTGACACCAGCTCGCTGGTCAGCAGGGTTCTGAAGCCTCGTTCGAACTCTCCTCCACTGTAATAACTGCCGTACTGCGCGTGTTCGGGGGCGAGAATGTGCAGGTCGCGGAACCGTACCCGTTCGCTGGCCAGAATACCTGCCGCTTCATGTCGGGCCAGGACTTCCCAGTGCTGGGCAGCCTGCATGCGCTGTTGTTCACTGTAAGGGTAGGTGGTAGCAATCGGCGTTTGTGATGTGTTGGCGTAAAAACAGCCGCTTAGCATCAGGCCAACCGCGCCTAGCCCAAGTGGGGCAAGACAGCGGCGAGTGAGAGACAACAGAGGACGAATGCGCACCGGTAGTTCCTTATCGCTAGTAAACGGCTTTTTGATAGACTAGTTTGCCATGCTCATAGTAGATCGGCCACGAGGTTTAAAACTTGAATGAGTAACCCCCATGCTTGAGGACCATCGTAGCGGCCCTCGTCACGATTCGTTGCTGTCATCTTACCCGGAAGACGATAGCAACAATGGCTGGATGATCAGCTACATCGACATCATGACGCTACTGGTGGCGCTGTTCGTGATCATCATTGCTGCTGCCGGGGTCACTGGCCCCAACTGGAACCCGGAAGCACCTGACACCGAGATCAGTGAAAGCAGTGTGCCTACCTTGGAAGTTCCCCTGCCTGCGCTGTTGGATGAACGTCGCCAAAAGCGCAACATTGCTTATCTGAATGAGCCCGGAACGCTCAGCCCGATGGCCCTCAGCGCGGCCTTGGGGGTGGCTGGGCTGCCTGCACCGGTCATGGTGATGCCTGAACCCGCCGAGGTGCCGCCTTTGCTGGCGCTGGCACCTGTCGAGCCAGCATCGCCTGTCGCGCCGTTGCTGGAGCGTTACCTGCCTGCGCTGCCCACGCCGCTGCTTACCCATGAAACTCAGCGCTCGGGCCAGCCACTGGCAAATTACATGGTGCTGTTGACCGACCGCCCGCCCGTCAACGTCCAGCAGGTGGAGGACGAGGCCATCAGCAGTGCGTTGGCACTGGACGAGCAGTTGTCTGAACGGGTCGAATCGTCCCTTTACCTGCCTGACCTGGATGGCGTCGAGGTCTCCCGAGTAGCAGAAGGCATCAGCCTGCGCGTGCAGGATCAGCTGCTGTTTCCTTCAGCCACCGCTGGGCTGACCGAGGACGGTACATCGCTGGTGGGAAGCCTGCTGGAAACCATTCAGCGCTACGACGGTGAAGTCTGGGTCGAAGGGCACTCGGATAGTCAGCCGATCAATACCCCCGAGTTTTCATCCAACTGGGCGCTTTCCAGCGCACGGGCCATTGCCATCGTCGAAGCACTGGAGGCTGCAGGTGTCGAACCTGAACGGCTACGCGCGGTCGGTTTTGCCGACACTCGCCCACTGGAAGATAACAGCAGCGCCGAGGGGCGCGCCCGCAATCGACGTGTCGAAGTAGTGATTCACGTAGAGTAAATACCCGCATGCTGGCTTGGGGCAGCTCACTGTTGTAGGAGGAGGCTTCAGCCCGCGATGATTCCTGCACTCAGCTTGATATGGGGGCTGCCCAGGCAGTCGCCCAATGAAATTGGCCTCCCACAGGCAGGCTTGGGACTGCTTTGCTTTTGCTGAACAAAAAAGCCCGCCAGGGGGTGGCGGGCATCAAAGGGCTTGGCTCACTGCAGCCCACTGACATCTGATGAGGGGGTGTACGAGATCGCCAGTGGGTAAAATTCGAGTATAGCTATTTTTAAATGTTTGCCAAGGATTTGTGTAAAAATCTTTGTTGTTGTGTCGTTGTGGGCGCTCTATCAGATAATTATTGTACAGTTTCTGGCAATACTCCCGCCTCTTGGCCCCTGTTTATTTGCGCCATTTTGGTGCGCCTTCGCTTGCCCTATTTTGGTGCTGTCTTTATTGAGAGCTTTCGTGTGTTTTAATTATTTGATTTTAATTAACTAAATCGTTCTGGCATGCATTCTGCTTTGGTAGTTTCCTACCTTAGGTGCTTTTTTCGAAAGGCCATCACGTTCGGCTTTTGAATGACCTGATTACAGTTTGCAAAAGGTGCTGCCATGATCGAGTCCGCTAGTCCTGCACTACTTGACCCCGCGTTACAGCCGCGTCTGGTGGTCACTGATCTTGACGGTTCCTTGCTGGACCACCACAGCTACGACTTTTCGCCTGCGGCCCCTTGGCTTGCTCGCCTCAAGCAGTTGGGCGTGCCGGTCATTCCTGTCACCAGCAAAACGCGGGCCGAACTGGTGCCGCTACGTGAAGCGCTAGGGCTCACGGCAACGCCCTTCATTGCTGAAAACGGTGCCGTGATTGGTCTGCCGCCTGGCTGGTGCCATGCCAGCCTTGACCGACCGGGTAGCGGGCTGGACGGCGTGGTCATCAAGCACACGGGGGTCGATATCCGCTTTATCCGTGCGCGCCTGGCCATCTGGAAGCAGCGTCTCGACCTGCGGTTTACGCCCATGGGGGAGATGGAGGTGGCAGAGGTCATGGCCAGAACTGGCCTGGACGAGCCCCGTGCCAAAGCAGCCAAGCGGCGCGAGGGCAGCGAGCCGCTGATCTGGGAAGACGATGAAAATGCCTTGGAAAAATTGCGTGCTGCGCTGGAGGGCGATGGGCTGTCCATGACCCAGGGCGGCCGTTTCTGGCACGTCATGGCGCAGGCATCGGGCAAGGGAAGTGCGGTGAACTGGTTGATCCAGCGCTTTGCGTCGCTACGCGGGCGGCAGCCGCTTGCGCTGGGGCTAGGCGATGGCCCCAACGACGTTTCCATGCTGGAAGCCGTCGATCAGGCCGTGGTGATCAAAGGGTGCCATGACTTGAGGGTGGCGCCACACAACCGTGCGCTGTACCGCACCCAGGCAACCGGGCCAGCCGGATGGGCCGAGGGGGTGGCTCACTGGTGGGGGCGAGACGACCGCCGGCTAGCGGCGGAGCCCCATCTGCAAACCACCACGGCTTAACTCAACGAGGAAGCGCGCATGAGTGATTTTCATCAGAATGGCGTCATTACCGATTTTCATAATCTGACCCGTCGCCCCGTGGAAGATCTCGAGCGGGAGCTGTGCCAATTTGCCAAGCGCCGCCCCATGGGGTTGATTCTACCGTCGCTGTTTTCCGAGCTGGAAGGGCCTGCGCTGTCGGCCATTATCGATGAATTGGCCAAGGTGCCTTATCTCAACGAGATCGTGATTGGCCTGGACCGGGCCGACCGAGAGCAGTTTCTCTATGCTCGCGAGTTTTTTTCACGCTTGCCTCAGCACACCCGCATTCTGTGGAACGATGGTCCTCGGCTGCGAGCGCTGGATGCGGAGCTCGAGCATCACGGGCTAGGGGCGCTTGAACCTGGCAAAGGGCGCAACGTATGGTACTGCGCGGGGTATGTGCTGGCGTCAGGACGCTCGTCGGTGGTGGGGCTGCACGACTGCGATATTCTGACCTACGACCGCAGCTTGCTGGCGCGCTTGATGTATCCGGTGGCGCATCCGCGCTTCAACTACAGCTTCTGCAAGGGGTACTACCCACGCATTGCCGAAGGCAAGCTGAATGGTCGGGTGTCTCGTTTGATGGTGACGCCGCTGCTACGAGCATTGAAGACCGTGTGCGGCCCGCTGCCGTATCTGGATTACCTGGACAGTTTCCGCTACCCGTTGTCGGGGGAGTTTGCCATGCGCAGCGACGTGCTGGAGGGCATTCGCATTCCCGCCGATTGGGGGCTGGAAATTGGCGTGCTCTCGGAGCTACAGCGCAACTACTCGCATCGCCAGCTGTGCCAGGTAGATATTGCCGATGCCTACGACCACAAGCACCAGCCAGTGAGCGAAGAGGATGCCAGCGGTGGTTTGAACCGCATGAGCCTGGATATCGCCAAGGCACTTTATCGCAAGCTGGCCACGCAAGGCGTCAGTTTTAGTAGCGAAGATTTCCGTACCTTGAAAGCCACCTATTATCGGTTGGCCCTGGACTTGATCGAGGCCTATGACCACGACGCCACCATGAATGGCCTGAGTCTGGACCGCCACTGCGAAGAGCAGGCGGTAGAGCTGTTTGCCAGCAACCTGCTGGAAGCTGGCAACCTGTTTCTGGACAACCCGCGTGAGCGCCCATTCATTCCTAGCTGGAACCGGGTGCAGGCCGCTGTACCTGACCTGCTGACCCGGATGCACGAAGCGGTCGCGCTGGATAACCAGGGGGATGTGTAGGCCATGACAGCCTACGTTTGACGCCTAGAAATCGTCGCTGTGCGCCTGTGTGCTGGAAGGCGCCAGTGACAACGTCTTGGCTTGATGCCGTGACGCGTTGAGCTTGAAATTGCTGACCATCTGACGCAGCTGGGTGCTCAAATGCGCCAATTGCTGGGTAGCGTGGTTGCTTTGCTGCACCAGCCCGGCATTTTGCTGGGTCATCTGGTCCATCTGCGTTACGGCCTGGTTGACCTGCTCGATGCCGCTGCTCTGTTCGATGGTGGCCGCAGAAATTTCCTGGACCAGCGTGCTGAGCTGCTGGATGTCGCTCACCACGCCGTTGATGACATCACCGGTACTGCGCACTCGGCGGCTACCTTCGACCACCTGAGCATCGGCATTCTCGATCAGCCCCTTGATCTCCTGGGCGGCAGACGCGGAGCGGCTGGCCAGCTGGCGAACCTCATTGGCCACCACGGCAAAACCGCGCCCTTGCTCCCCTGCACGAGCGGCTTCCACGGAGGCATTCAGCGCCAGGATATTGGTCTGGAAGGCAATCGCATTGATCGTTTCGACGATGCTGCTCATGCGAGTGGCGCTTTCATTGATGGTCGCCATGGTATCGATCACCGAGGACATGGCGTCGCTACCCCGCTGGGCGCTTTCTGCGGTTTGGGAGGCCAGGCTGCGAGCGTGGTCGGCATGCTCTGCGTTCTGCTTCACTGTCGCGGTCAACTGCTCCATGCTGGAGGCGGTTTCCGCCAGCGACGCCGCCTGCTCTTCGGTGCGCGTCGAGAGCTCTTCATTGACACCTACGATCTGTTCTACCCCATTGTTGACCTGATCGGCGCCATGATGGATGTCGCTGATGGTGCCCGCCAGGGTTTCGCGCATCCGGTTGATGTCGAACAGCAGGCTGCTTTGATCACTTCCTTTCAATGCAGCGGCCTGGGTCAGGTCGCCATCGGCAATATGACGTACCACACTGGCCGCATAGCGGGGGTCACCGCCCAGCCGACGCGCCACGTCCCGGATCACCCAGCCCATCAGCAGCGTCACGGGCAGGCCAATGACCAGCAGAATGACTGCCGAACGTACCAGTCCAGCCACAAAGGCTGCATCGATATCGTCCACATAGACGCCTGCCGCCATGGACCAACCCCATTCGGGCAAGTGGGCCACATAGCTTACCTTGGGTGACTGGTCTTCACCCGAGATGCGCCGCGAGTAGTAATCCACGTGCCCGCCACCTGCCTGGGCCACATCGCGAAGTACGCTGTACAAGCGCATGCCGCTGGCGTCCTGGAAGTTGGTCATGTCTTCGCCACGCGGGCGATTGGGGTGGGACACGATGGCCAACTGGTTGTCGAACGCAAACACATATTCGCCTTCACCAAAGCGAACGCTGGCAAGGTTATCGATGGCCCGCTGCTGCGCTTCATCGACGCTCAGTTCACCGCTGGCGGCACGTGCTTGCAGATCGGCGATTTGGCCGTGGACGCTATGGACAATGTACTGAATGCTGTCGCGGCGCTCGTTGGCGATGGTTTGGCGGTTTTCCCAGGCCAGCCAGCCTACCAGGAGCAGCATGGCCACCCAGATGATGCCCAGCGTGCTCCAAAGTTTCTGTGTAGTAGTCAGGTTGTTCATGGCGTCCTTATATCGATTAGTTCAGTGGGTGAACCCTCACTCCTATCGGCCATGAGGCGACCTACCTTAGTCGAAAGGAGTGTTTTTAACTAAATTTTACAATTGCTAATTATAAAAAGTAATAACAATATAATGTTTTGGTGAGATACACTTGATGAAATGCACACTGCATGCGGTCAATTGCTGGAGGTCCATCATGCAACGCCCCGTCGTCACGCCCTTTTTCGATGAGCCAACCAACACGTTCAGTTACGTGGTGAGAGACCCTGATGGCACCGCCTGCGCCATCATCGACTCCGTGCTCGATTTCGACTATGCCGCTGGGCGAACCGATACCCGTTCAGCGGAGCAGATCATCGCGTTCGTGCGCCGTGAAGGGCTAAACGTGGCCTGGATACTGGAAACTCACGTCCATGCCGACCACCTTTCGGCGGCCCCCTATTTGCACGCCCAGTTGGGTGGCAAGACCGGCATTGGAGCGCACATCGTCGAGGTACAGGAGATCTTCGGCAAGGCCTTCAATGCCGGCACCGAGTTTGCCCGGGACGGTAGCCAGTTCGACGCGCTGTTCCAGGAGGGTGATACCTTCATGATTGGCGCGCTGGAAGCCAGCGTGCTGCATACGCCTGGCCACACCCCCGCCTGTTTGACCTATGTGGTGGGGGATGCCGCGTTTGTCGGCGATACGCTGTTCATGCCCGACTACGGCACCGCCCGCTGTGATTTTCCCGGTGGCGATGCCCGCACTCTCTATCGTTCGATTCAGAAAGTGCTGGCCCTGCCTGACACGACACGGCTGTTTCTGTGCCACGACTATAAAGCCCCAGGGCGTGACGTGTACCAGCACGAAACCAGCGTTGCCGAGCAGCGCCAGGCCAACGTTCATGTGCACGAGGGCATTAGTGAAGACGCCTTCGTGCGTATGCGCACCGAGCGAGATGCCACCCTGGGCATGCCTCGGCTGATCATCCCATCGGTGCAGGTCAACATGCGTGCTGGGGAGCTGCCCCCCGAGGAAGACAACGGTCAGGTGTATCTCAAGGTGCCGATCAATCGTTTCTGAATCTTTTCAACCCAAGTAATACGAGGAGCAGACGGTGGACGTAATGGCAAGCCTGCAAGGGCTGGTGGGGGGCGTGTTGATTGGGCTCTCCGCCGTTTGGTTGATGGGGGCGCTGGGGCGTGTTGCTGGCATCAGCGGGATCATTGGGGGGCTGGTGCTTCAGCGGCCCAAGGGCGATAGCGCTTGGCGGGTGGCTTTTTTGGCGGGCCTGGTCAGCGGCCCGCTGCTGGTCATGGCGCTGGGCGGAGGCCTGGGCAATGTGGCTGGCAGCCCCGGTGAAGTGATTGGCGCGCCTGCCGGTGGCGTTGCGTTGATGCTGTTGGCGGGCCTGCTGGTGGGGCTGGGCACCGGGCTGGGCAGCGGCTGCACCAGCGGCCACGGCGTATGTGGTTTGGCGCGTTTGGCGCCGCGTTCCATGGCGGCCACGGGCATGTTTCTGGTGACCGCCATCGCCACCGTGTATGTGGTGCGTCATGTCATTGGGGGTGGCGTATGAGCCGGGCTGCGTTGAAAACGGCAGCGGGCTACGTGGCAGGGCTGCTGTTTGGGTTAGGGCTAGCTATTTCCGGCATGACCGACCCAGCGAGGGTGCTGGGGTTTCTGGATATCGCGGGCGCCTGGGACCCCACGCTGATGTTCGTGCTGGGGGGCGCGGTGTGCACCACGTTTGTCGGTTATCGGCTGGTGTTTGCTCGGGGGCAGCCGCTGTTGGCCGGTGGCTTTCAACTGCCCACGCGCCAGGAGCTGGATGGCAAGCTGCTGGGCGGTGCGGCGCTGTTTGGTGTGGGCTGGGGGCTTTCCGGCTACTGCCCGGGGCCTGCCATTGCTTCTCTGGGCGGCGTCACGCTGCCGTTACTGGCCATGTTGGCGGCCATGGTGCTGGGCTGGTGGGGGGCTGCACGCCTGTCTCGCTAGCACCACTGAACCAACGTGGCATGTTGTCGCCCTTGCCCCTGTCGGCAGGGGCGTTTTTTTTGATCTGAGGCAAGGGTTTTCGACCGGCGCTTAACGCTCGGTTAATACGCTTTTGTCATGCTGCTTCCATAACAAGGAAACCGCTATGCACGTCCTATTGATTGAAGATGACCCGCTGGTGGCGTCGGGTATTCGCGCCGGACTGATGATGTATCACTTTGTGGTCGAACACGTGACGTCGTTACAGGCAGCGCGGCAGGCCATGCAGAGTGTCGCCAGCGACGTGGTCATCCTCGACCGTGGGTTACCGGATGGCGATGGCTTGACCCTGCTGCAAGCCTGGCGTGACGAGGGGGTCACCACCCCGGTACTGGTGCTCACGGCCAGAGATGCCGTGCGTGACCGGGTGGATGGGCTGCAAACCGGTGCTGACGACTACCTGATCAAACCCTTCGACCTGGATGAGCTGGTTGCGCGCCTGCATGCGCTGTTGCGGCGTGTGGCAGGACGCAGCCAGGGCTTGACCGTGCACGGCACCCTGACCCTGGACCCGGCTGCTCGAGAAGTGAGAGTGGCCGATCACCTGGTTGCCCTGTCGCGTCGTGAACTGGTGCTGCTGGAAGCTTTCCTGCATGCGCCGCGCAGCGTGCTTTCCGCCGACCAGCTCAAGGATAGCCTGTATGGCTTGAGCGACGATGTCGAAAGCAATGCGCTCAATGTGCACATTCACCACCTGCGGCGCAAATTGGGCAGCGGCATCATCGAAACCGTGCGTGGGTTGGGATATCGATTGGGCAAGCCCGAGGCGGTCCAGGTGCCCGGCCAACTGCCCAAGGGGCAACGATGAGCCTGCGCGCTCGGCTGCTGTTGACGCTGGGCATCACGCTGGTGCTGCTCTGGGGCGTGGCTGCCGCGTGGCTGTTGAACGATTTACAGGCGTCCTTTGTGCGCACCCTCGACCAGCGGCTGGCCCAGTCGGCGCGCATGGTGGCTGGGCTGGTCCATCAGCTGCCGCCAGAGGTGTGGGAGCAGAACATGACCGCTGCGCTTTCCATTCCGCCCATTGAAGGGCTTGCCTGCCAGGTGCACTCGCCGCGTGGTGAGATCATTGCGCGGACCCACGCCAATATGGAGGCCGTGTTGGCTCCCGGCCAACACGGCCATAGCTACCGTCAGGAAGGGGAGACCACCTGGCGTGTGTTCACCTACGAGCGAGGTGGGCTGATCATCACCACGGCAGACCGCATGGATGAGCGCAACCTGCTGCTGGGCGGCATCGTGCGGGTGGCGGTGGTGCCGTTCGTGGTGGCGCTGGTGGGTAGCCTGGTCGCCCTGTGGATTGGGGTATGGCGTGGGCTGGCGCCACTGTCACGTTTGCGCGCCTCCCTGGCCAGCCGCCACCCGGAAGCGCTGGCGCCGGTGTCTACCTATGGTGTGCCCAAGGAGATCAAGCCGCTGATCGACACGCTCAATGGGCTGCTGGTGCGCGTTCAACAGACGCTGGTGCGCGAGCAGCGCTTCACCAACGATGCCGCCCATGAGCTGCGTACGCCGCTAACGGCTATCAAGACCCACCTTCAAGTGGCGCAGCGGGCAGAAGGCCCGCTGGCACGCGAAGCCTTGAGCCACGCCGAAGAAGGCGTGGTGCGGTTGGCCGATACGCTGGATCAGCTGCTCACCCTGGCCCGGGTGGAAGGGCGCATGCGTTTCGACGATGGCGAACCCTGCAGCGTCGGCCCGGTGGTCGAGCTGGCCGTCACCGATAGCGTGGTCGACCCATCACAGTGCCGCGTGCCTGAGGCATTACCCGATGTGCAGCTGGCCATGCCTCGTGAGCTGGCGATTACCGCGTTGCGCAATCTGCTGGACAACGCCGTGCGCCATGGGCCTGCCAACGCGCTGATTCACCTGAGCGTGCAGCGTTGGGGTGGGCGGGTCACGTTCACCGTGGCCGACGAGGGGCCTGGGGTGGATGACGCCACGCTGAAACAGCTAACGCAACGATTCTGGCGGGCCAGCAAGCACCAGGGCAGTGGCCTGGGGCTGGCCATCGTGGCCGCCATCGCCGAGCGCTTTGGCGGCAGCGTTCACTTTGCCAATGCACCCACCGGAGGTTTCCTGGCCCACCTCACGGTGCCCGAAGTGTTACCGCCACACGCGTCATCACCACCAACGCCGTTACTGCAAGACCCAACATAACAAGCAATGCCAAGGGGGAAGAATGCCATACATCCAATCGACGCACGTTGGCCTGCTGGCGGGGGCCTGCCTGCTGGCAAGTGCTGCCATGGCCCAGGCGGGAGACCCGGAACGGGGGCAAACCGCCGCCGCCACTTGTGTTGCCTGCCACCAGGCAGACGGCAGCGGCATGAACATTCCGGGCGGCGAGTCCTGGCCGCGCCTGGCGGGGCTGAATGCCGACTATCTGGCCAAGCAACTGCACGACTATCAGTCCGGTGAGCGGCAAAACGCCACCATGCTGACCTTTGCCAACATGCTCAATGACCAGCAAATCGCCGATGTGGCTGCCTACTACAGCCAACTGCCCGCGACACCAGGCCAAGGCGGCGACGTGGAAGACAGTCTGCTGGCGCGTGGCCAGCAGCTGGCCGAACGTGGCGACTGGAACGCCTACATCGTGTCGTGTCAAAGCTGCCATGGGCCCGGCGGCTACGGAGTGGGCAGCGACTTTCCCGGGATTGCCGGGCAGCATGCAGGCTATATCAGCGCCCAATTGCACGCATGGAAAAACGATACCCGTCATAACGATCCACAACACCTGATGGGTGCCGTGGCCAAGCGCATGAGCGATGACGACATTGCCGCCGTCTCGGCCTGGTACGCCGCTCAACCCCCTCAACGCGACCAGGAGGCTAGCCAATGATGACGCGTCCAACGACCTTGACGTTCACCTTGTCGGGCGGCCTTCTGGCCTCGGCAGCCGCGCTGGCGCTCTATGCAGGCGCGGTGTCGGCCCAGCAGCCGCGTGCCGATGACGCCCTGGACATGCTGGTCCACGAGCCGCCCACCATGGACGACCTGGAAGCCTCCGATCTGCACCCGGAGCTCAAGAAAGTCATTCGCTACGGCTACGACCTGTTCACGGATACCCAGCAGCTGCGCGGTGAGTACGTGTACAACGATATGAACTGCTCCAGCTGCCACCTGGGAGAAGGGCGCGTGCCGTTCAGCGCGCCGGTATGGGCCGCCGCCATCACGCTACCGGATTTTCGTGGCAAGAATCAGCACGTCAACAATCTGGAAGAGCGCATTGCCGGATGTTTTGCCTACTCCATGAACGGCACACCGCCGGCATATGGCAGCGATGAAATGCTGGCGTTGAGCGCCTACCACCAGTGGCTGGCCACGGGGGCGCCCATGTACCCCGACAAGCCAATCTATGGGCGAGGCTTTCCAGCCCCCGAGCATGAAGAAGCGCCCAGCTATGCCCGAGGGGAAACGGCCTACCTGGAAAATTGCGCTCTGTGCCATCAGTCCGACGGCTCAGGCCACTACGAAAACGGGGAATACGTCTTTCCACCGCCCTGGGGCGATGGCTCCAACAACTGGGGGGCCGGCATTGTTCGGGTAGAAACCATGGCAGGCTTCATCTATCAGAATATGCCGCTGGGCCAGCCACGCTCGCTCACCGGCCAGCAAGCCTGGGACATCGCCTACTACATCAATAGCCAGGAGCGCCCCCAGGACCCACGCTACACCGGCGATATCGCCGAAACCGCCGAGCGCTTCGGCCCCACCTTCCACAACCGTTCGCTCTACGGCCACACCCGTGAGCATGACGGCCACGTCCTCGGCGACCACGACAACTACGGCGAAAACGGTAACATCCAACCCTGGAACGTCGGCGCCCCGCGTTTTCAGCACCTTTCGGAGGAGTAGCGGCTGTGGGGTGGGCGGCGGCTGCCCGTAACGATGAGGCCGCCGCCACGTTCGGTGGCTCCATCGGCAACGCTGGCGCGTTGCTTCGCGGGTGCGCTCCGCTTACGCCGCGCTACGGTATGTCGCCAACATCAACCCCAATACGTCACCACGTCAAATCGCGGCACCCCTGTAGCGCGGCGTAACGATTGAGCGAGAGCAACGAGCGAAAGAGGCACCCGCGGAGGCGGCGCCAGCCGGCCCAGGTTGATGACGGACGCGCTACTGTCCACGAGGCACCCGCGGAGGCGGCGTCAGCCGCCCCGATGGCGCCGCAGTTATTACACCAACACGAAATCTCTAAAAGCCACAGCCACCTTGGGCGTGGTGGCTAGTCTGGCCTCCATGCTTACGGTGCTTCGCTGCCCATCATGTCCAGAAGGCGGGCTTCGTTGGGCATGCCCTGGATGCGGTCGATGCGTAGCAGGCCTGTGTCGGTTTCGCGTTGGTAGGCGCTGGTGGGGGTGGCGTACAGTCCCAGCTCATCGAAAAGCTGGTTATTGGCATAGACCTGTTCTTCGATATCGCGAGGTTGCGCACTGGCGCTCAGGGATTCGCCGTCGCTATGGCGGTGCAGGGCCTCGGCGGGGTCGTCGGCACCGAGGAGGGTGGCGGCGAGGGCGGGGCTATTCGGCGCCAGAATGCCTACCATGATGTGGCGTAACTGAACTTCGCCTGCTTCCACCCAAGGGCGCGTCTGTTGCCATAGCTGGCGGCAGTAAGGGCAGTTGGCGTCGGTGAAGGTGTAAATCACGCGGGGGGCGTTCGGGTTGCCGTCCTGAATCCAGTGACTCTCTTCCAGCAGTTGCCAGGTTTCGGCTTCGAGCGGGACGCGCACATGTTCGTCCAGCTGCGCTTCGGTCAGGTCATTGCCCGCGCTGTCCATCAGTGTGCCGACAATGGCGTGTTCGCCGTCGGCGGTCAGGTAGATGGCCATGTCCTGGCCTTGCACGCTGGCACCATAGCCGCGCATGCCGCCGGGGGCCTCGAACTGCCCGTGAATGCTGATGCCCTGGTCGGCCAGGGCTTGCACCGGGGCGGGTAGAGCATCGGCCTGGCTGGTAATGGCAAAGCCGCTCAACGCAGCCAGCAGGGTCAGACGGCCCGTCTGAATGGGAAACATCCGTTGCATCACTTTATCCTCAAATAGGCCGCTATTGCGGCAGCGGGTAACTCATGATCACGCTGTAGAAGGCTTAACGAATACGTGATAGCCCATCGTTCAGGGTGGCTCGGGAAAGCTCGCCAAAGTGGGTGCTGACCAATTGGCCCTGGGCATCATAATAAAGCGTGGTGGGCATGGCATGGGCACCTGTCACTTGACCCAGCGCATTGCGCGGGTCTTGCCAGACGTTGTCGAGCTGAAAGCCATGTTCTGCCATGAAGCGGTTGATCTGTGGAAGACTCTCCCCCTGATTGACGAACACGAACGTCACGTCCTGCTCCTGCTGCTGAGCCGCTTCGAAGACCGGCATTTCGCGAATGCAGGGCGGGCACCAGCTGGCCCACAGGTTCACTACCATGGGTTGGCCCTGTTGCTGAGCCAGCTCCGGCAGGCTGATGGGGGTGTCTTCCAGGGTGCTGAGCGGGGTGGTGGGCAGCGGCCGGGTCTGCTGTTCGATGAGCAGGGTGCTGCCCAGCGTGACGCCCCACACCAGACCGCCGGTGAGCATGGCCGCGCCCAGCGGCGCGCGTTGACGCGGCGAGCGCCACAGTGCCCAGACGCCATACCCTATCCCGGCCAATGCACCGGCCAGCAGATCAAAACCACCGTCACGAATATCCAGCCGCGCGAGCAGGCCGTCGTATTCACCCCAGTAACGCACGACGAATACCAGCCTGGCCGCCAGCAGGGCGACCATCAGCAGGGTAAACAGGGTATCGCTGACCGAAACCTGCTGGCGCCTGCCCAGCAGGGCGCCCACCAACAGGGCGAGTAAGAAGGCAAAACCGATGATCAACTGATGCAGGCTGAATCCCATGGGGCCAATGGCCAGGCTTTGTTGCAACATAAACGCTCACGTATCCACCGTCGAATTGGATGGACAGTGTCGCAGGACAGGATTATTAAAGGATTATCTTGTTCTGTCCTGAGACGTTATGTCGCAAGGCGTCAGGCGTTAGCCACCAGCCAGAGCACGGCATAGGGAGGCAGGGATGCCAGCGGGTGAAGCGAAGACGAGGTATCCAGCGGCTGCCAGGCGTGCTGCTGCAGTCGCTGAGTCAATGCCTCGCCGCCCTGGTCGAGGGCTATGCGGCGGTCGGTGACGTTGAACAGGGCCAGCAAGCATCGGCCATCGGCCAGCGGACCGCGCTCGATGGCCAGCAGCTCTGCTGGCGTGCTGATGACCTGCTGGGGCACGTTGGGGTGAAAGCAGGGCTCCTGACGGCGAAGGTCCAACAGCCGACGCAGGGCATGGAAGACATCGTGGGTTGGGGTAGAGGGGCTTTCCAGCAGCAGCTCCAGTTCGTCCAGCGGCCAGCGACGCCGGTTGATGGAGCGCAGCCGCCCGCTGCGCTCGACGCCTTCGACATCGTTGAGCGTGCCGGTCAAGGTGTGCAGGTAGAGCGCAGGAATGCCTTGCAGGCTGAGCATGATGGCCTGACTGCACAGGAAGCGCGCAATTTGCCAAGGGTCGGGGCCGCGCCGGGTACCGCGCATGGCCTCGAACCAGGTAATGTTGATTTCGTAGGGCGTGTCGCTGCCGTCCGGGTTGCTGCGCATGCTGACGAAGCCACCGAAGCGGTGCATCAGCTCCAGCAGGGCGTCCCGTTCGTGGTCCGGCAGCAGGCCCTCCAGCGGGCGCACCCCGATGCCGTCGTGGCTGGCGGTAAAGTTGAGGTAAGTACAGTGTTCAGGCAGCACCGGCAGGCTGGATAGCCAGCCTTGCAGGGTGCTGGCCTCCCCACGGGTGAGGGTGTGCAGCAGCAGCGGGGGCAGCGCGAACTGGTACACCATGTGCGCCTCGTCCGGCGGGCCTTCCGCCAGGCGTTCGAGGCCGAAATAGCTGATGTTTTCGGCATGGGGCACGTTGGTTTCGGTGATGATCAAGGTGCCGGGGGCGATCTCATCGACGATGGCGCGTAGCAGGCGTACCACGGTATGGGTTTCGGGCAGGTGAATACAGGCCGTGCCCAGCCGCTTCCACAAGAATGCCACGGCATCGAGGCGGATGATCCTCACTCCCTGCTGCAGGTAAAACAGCAGGATGCCGACGAATTCCAGCAGGACATCCGGGTTCTCGAAATTCAGGTCGATCTGGTCTTCCGAAAACGTGGCCCACAGGTGGCGTGTGCCCCGGCGGGTGGAGACAGGCACGAGCAGCGGGCTACTGCGTGGCCGCGTGACCTGGGAAACATCGGTGTCAGGGTCCACCTCGATAAAGTAGTCCCGCCCCGGCAGGCTGCCGGTCAGGTAATCCACGAACCACAGCGATTCACGGGAAACGTGGTTGAGCACCAGGTCGCCCATCACGTCATAGTGGCTGGCCAGGTCACGGATATGCGACCAGTCTCCCAGTTCGGGGTTGACCTCCCGGTAATGGATGACCGAAAAACCGTCGTCGCTGCTCCAGGGAAAGAAGGGCAGCACGTGCACCCCGCTGATCGTCTCGCCCAAGTGGCGCTGCAGAAAGTGGTTCAGTACGCCCAGTGGGGGCGTGCCGTCTGCCACGATGGAGTCACCATAGCTGATGACCCACTGATCCTTTTCGCTCCATGTTGGTGCGCCGTCGCTGGGCGTGCCTGTGGAGGGGGCAGAGGGGAGTAGCGGCCGGAAGTGTGCCAAGTGCTGTTCGAGGCGTCGCTGTACCTCTCCTGCGCGCTCGCCGTACAGGTGGGTCAAGTAACGCTGTAGCCTGAGCTCAAATGCCGTCATGGATGCCTCCCTTTCAATCAACCTTCGACAAACGCTGCAGCTTGTGTGCCAAATCGTTACAATATAGGTGAATAGTGTGCGAAATGACGTACAAGTCATGCGTCTGCCGCTTTTGCAGGCATGACAAGCGGTAATGGGACGGTTTACCCAACGATCCTTGGATGGATCTTAAAAATAGCTTACAAAACAGTGGATACCAGGAGGCTCGCTGGCCTGGCGGGTATCCATGGGCTGACACGCTGAGCGCACTTGCAGGTGCGTACCGACAATAGGTTGACTGCCATGCATTGTCCTTTTTGTGGTGCAAACGATACACGAGTGACGGACTCACGCCTGGTGGCAGAAGGTGATCAGGTGCGTCGTCGCCGCCAGTGTGCAAGCTGCCACGAGCGCTTCACGACGTACGAAACGGCAGAGCTGATCATGCCCAGGGTGGTGAAGTCGGATGGCTCCCGGGAGACCTTCAATGAAGCCAAGCTGCGGGCAGGCATGTTGCGGGCGTTGGAAAAGCGCCCGGTAAGTGCCGAAGCCATCGAGGCGGCTGTGGAGCGTATCCGTCAGACCTTGCGGGCACGAGGCGACCGAGAGGTGAATGCCCGTGAAGTGGGCGAGGCGGTGATGAAGGCACTGCGTAGCCTGGATCAGGTGGCGTACATTCGCTTTGCATCGGTGTACCGCAAATTCCAGGATCTGGAAGAGTTTCGGGCTGAAATCGACCGGTTGGCTCAAGAGCCGGGTGACGATGCTTCCTCCGGTGCCGCCTCTTCCGAGGTCAAGTGATGAGCCTGTTCTCGATTGCCGACCACGGGTTCATGGCGCGCGCCTTGCAGTTGGCTCGCCAGGGCCTGTATACCACGGACCCCAACCCTCGCGTGGGGTGTGTCATCGTTGGCTATGATCGTTTGGCCGAGGGCCAGGTGGTGGGGGAAGGCTACCACCTGCGCGCCGGTGAGCCTCATGCCGAAGTGCATGCGTTGGCAGCCGCTGGGGAGCAGGCCCGGGGGGCCACGGCCTATGTGACGCTGGAGCCCTGTTCCCATACCGGGCGTACCGGCCCCTGTGCCGTGGCGCTGGCCAATGCAGGCGTAGGGCGCGTGGTGGTGGCCATGGAAGACCCCAATCCGCAAGTGAGTGGGCGGGGGATTGCCCACTTGAAGGCTGCCGGTATCGAAGTCCTCGTGGGTCTGCTGGAACAGGATGCTCGGGCGCTCAATCCTGGGTTCGTGTCGCGCATGCAGTCACGGCGACCATTCGTGCGCTTGAAAATGGCGATGAGCCTCGATGGTCGAACGGCCATGGGATCGGGGGAGTCGCAGTGGATCACTGGCCCGCAGGCGCGCACCCAGGTGCAGCGCCTGCGAGCACGCTCCAGCGCGATTCTCAGTGGCGTGGAGTCCATGATCATGGACGATGCGCGGCTGACGGTGCGTGCCGAACAGCTGGGGCTGCCCCAGGCCGATGAGATCGTGCTGCGCCAACCGCTGCGGGTCATTCTGGATTCTCGGTTGCGGCTGCCGCTGGCGGCGGCCTGCCTGCGCGAGCCGGGGCGCACGCTGATCATCACCACCGACCAGCACAGCCCCGACAAGCGTCAGCGGCTGGAAGCGGCCGGTGCCGAGATCCAGGTCTTGCCCAGCGCCGCCGACGGGCGTGTCGAGCTTGCTGACATGCTGCGCTGGTTAGCCGATAATGAGCAGGTAAACGAGCTGTTGGTAGAGACCGGTGCGACGCTGGCCGGGGCGCTGCTGGATGCGCAGCTAGTCGATGAGTTGCAGCTGTTCGTCGCCCCCACGCTGCTGGGAGGCGACGCCCGCCCGCTGTTCGAGCTGCCGGGGATCACCCGAATGGCGGATCAAAAGCGCCTGGTGATCAAGGAGTCCCGCCAGGTAGGCCAGGACTGGCAGATTATCGCGACCCCCGTGATCGACTAGCGCAAGCGGCCATAGCAAGGTACCCTGACGCCCGAAATCGCATCCCATGCGACCACTTTTTTTGGAGATTCCATGGCGCACTCCGCTTCTGAGGGCCTGTCCCCTATCGCCGAGCTGGTAGAAGACATTCGCCAGGGCAAAATGGTGATCCTCATGGACGATGAGGATCGCGAAAACGAAGGCGATATCATCATGGCGGCCGAACTGGTCAAGCCAGAGCATATCAACTTCATGGCGCGTTACGCCTGCGGTCTGATCTGCATGCCCATGACCCGGGAACGCTGCGAGCAGCTCAACCTGCCGCTCATGGTGCGTGACAACGGGTCCGGTTTTGGCACCAAGTTCACGCTGTCCATCGAGGCGACCGAAGGCGTGACCACCGGCATCTCTGCCGCGGACCGTGCACGTACAGTGCAGGCCGCCGCCGCACCCAATGCCAAGCCCACGGATATCGTGCAGCCAGGTCATATCTTTCCGCTGATGGCCGAGCCGGGTGGCGTACTGCGCCGGGCAGGGCACACCGAAGCGGCCTGCGACCTGGCGGCGCTGGCAGGGCTCGACCCCAGCGGCGTGATCTGTGAAATCATGAACGACGATGGCAGCATGGCGCGTCGTCCCGAGCTGGAAGCCTTCGCCAAGGCCCATGGCATCAAGATCGGCACCATTGCCGATTTGATCCACTACCGGATCGTCAACGAACAGACCGTCGATGCCATCGAGACCAGCCGTGTGTCCACGGTGCATGGCGAGCTGGCGCTGCATGTGTTCCGTGACCGCATTCAGGGCGCTCACCACCTGGCGCTGGTGAAAGGCCAGCCCACCGCCGAGCAGCCCACCACGGTTCGTGTACACTTGGCCGATACGCTGCGCGACGTGCTGGGGCTGATGAAAGGCGAACAGTGCCGCTGGGATTCCCACCGCGCCCTGCGTGAAATCGCCGAAGCGCCCGCCGGTGTGTTCGTCCTGATCGATGACGGACGGCCGCATCAGGATCTCAAAGACCAGCTGGACATCTTCCTGGATCGGGTACGCCAACCGCGTACCAATGACTCGGATGGAGCCGGCAACTATTTAACCATTGGTACGGGTTCGCAAATTCTGCGCCATCTGGGCGTCGGCAAGATGCGGCTACTCAGCTCCCCGTGGAAATTCTCGGCGCTTTCCGGGTTCGATCTTGAAGTGGTCGAGCGCCTGGGGCCCAACGACACGGCGTATGAGCCAACTACTCAGCAGGAATAAATCGATGCAATCCCTTTCGCAAGTTGAAGGCACTTTTGTCGACGTAGATGGCCGTTATGTCATCGTGGTGGGGCGTTTCAACCACCATGTGGTCGATAGCCTGGTAGAAGGCGCAGTGGACAGCCTGACCCGCCACGGCGTCGATGCCGAGCAAATCCATATCGTGCACGTGCCGGGAGCCTGGGAACTGCCGTTGGCAGTCAAGCGCGTGCTCCGCGTCATGAAGCCGGATGCCGTCATCGCGCTGGGCGCGGTCATTCGTGGTGGCACGCCGCACTTCGAATACGTGGCGGGTGGCTGCAACACGGCCATCAATCACCTGCAGCTGGAGTTCGACACGCCGGTCGCCAACGGCGTGCTGACCGTGGAATCCATCGAACAGGCCATCGAACGAGCGGGCACCAAAGCAGGCAATAAAGGCACCGAAGCCGCCATGGCCGCCATGGAAATGGTATCGCTGCTGCGCGCACTGCCCGCAGGAGATGACCAATGAGCGAGCGACGTGAGCGCAAGTCCTCTGCAGCACAGCAGGGACGCCACGCCGCAAGGGAGTTGGCGGTACAAGGGTTATATCAATGGCACATGACCGGCAAATCGATCTCGACCATCGAAGCCGAGTTTCGTAGCCAGAAGGCGGACGACGACCTGGAAGACCACGAGAACTGGGTCAAGGTCATGGAAATCGCCGACAAAGCGCTGTTTCATGAGCTGCTGCACAACACGGTGCGCTTCAAAGCCGAGCTGGATCGTGACATTGCACCGCTGCTGGATCGTCGTCTGGAAGACCTGGACGCGGTAGAACTGGCCATTCTGCGCCTGGGCGCTTACGAGCTCTCGCGCCGCATGGAAGTGCCTTACCGCGTGGTCATTAACGAAGGCGTTGAGCTGGCAAAATCGTTTGGCGCCACCGACGGCCATAAGTACGTGAATGGCATTCTCGACAAGCTGGCCAACCGCTTGCGAAGTGCCGAAGTCAGCGCCCGCCGCTTGTAAGCGGGCGACCTGATCAAGCGTTTAAGGGGCCTTTGTGCTTGCCGAATTTGATTTGATTCGACGTTTCTTCATGTCGCCGCAGGAGGCGAAAGCGACGGATGGCGTTGCCCTGGGATGCGGCGATGACGCCACCTTACTGCTGCCCCAGTCGGGGCAGCAGCTCGTGGTCAGTGTGGATACCTCCGTGGTAGACGTGCACTTTCCCCATGATGCGCCTGCCCATGCGGTCGGCCATCGCGCCCTGGCCGTGGCGCTCAGCGACCTGGCGGCCATGGGGGCACGCTCCCGCTGGTGCTTGATGGCGCTGACCCTCGACCAGCGTGCGTTCCCCAGCAGTGCGGCTGCCGAGGCGTGGCTATCGGGCTATGCCGATGGCTTCCATGACCTGTGCCGTCGGCATGAGACCACGCTGGCGGGGGGCGATGTCACCGCAGGAGCGCTGAGCATAGCCGTGACGGTGATGGGAGAAGTGCCCTCCGGTGAAGCATTGACCCGCTCCGGGGCTCGTGCCGGCGATGTGATTGCCGTCACGGGCGCTTTGGGCGGTGGTGCGGGCGGGCTAGCGCTGTGGCAACAGGGTGAAAGAGACATGCAGCACCCGTTGCTCCAGCGCTATCTGTTGCCCCAGCCTCGCCTGGCGGCGGGTGTTGCCTTGCGTGACCTGGCCAGCGCGGCGCTGGATATCTCCGATGGCCTGCTGGCGGATCTCACGCATCTTTGTGAAGCTTCCCAGGTGGGGGCTGCGCTGGAAGCAGAGCAACTGCCGCTGGCGGAAGGGCTGGAAGCCTGTCTGGGCGCGCAAGCAGCCCAGCGGGCAGCCCTTTCCGGAGGCGACGACTACGAGCTGCTGGTCACGCTCCCCCCGTCGCACGTTTCCCTGGCCAGGCAACGGCTGGCAGAGCAGGGGATCGCGCTCAGCGTGATTGGCCAGTGCACCGATACGCCTGGCATCACCGGCGTGGCGCCGTTGGCCGAGTCTGGCTGGCAGCACTTTCGTGGGGGTGTCCAATGAACCGTGCACCGGCCAGCGTCTGGCGACGCCCCACTCACTTCTTCGCCTTTGGCCTGGGGAGTGGCACCGTGCCCTGGGCGCCGGGCACCTTCGGCACGCTGGCGGCGATTCCCTTCTATTGGATGATGGCGGACCTGCCGCTGGTCTGGTATCTCAGTATCGTGTTCGTAGCCTTCATCGTCGGTGTCTGGCTATGCGATAAAACTTCCCATGACCTGGGGGTACACGACCACTCCGGCATCGTCTGGGACGAGTTCGTCGGTTACTGGATCACCATGGCCGCCGTGCCCTTTTCCTGGGAAGCGGCCATCTGGGGGTTCATCGTCTTTCGTATTTTCGATGTGTTCAAGCCCTGGCCCATCCGTTGGGCCGACCGCCGAGTGGCGGGGGGCTTTGGCATCATGATCGACGACGTCATGGCAGGCATCTACGCCTGGAGTACCATGCACTTATGGTTCTGGCTCCACTAGTCGACGCCCGATAGCAGGCGCTGCGCTTTGTCAGGAGGCCATACAAGGAGATAGCATGCGCAAGGAACGTCTGATCGTGCCTATCCTCTCGGTGATTGCCGTGATATGGATGGTCGCGCAACTGCTATCGAGCATTCTGTTCGAACGGAGCCTGCGTCAGGCGCTGGAAGACCTGGAAGCCCGAGGTGAATGGCGGGTAGAGCGCCTGGATAGCCGTCAGGGCTGGTTGACCTCCCGTGGTCAGCTCGTGCTGTCGCCCTTGCTGGGCCGCCCCTGGCGGCTGGAGTTGACCTACCACGCCCGCCACGGCCTGCTCTCTACCGATGTGCAGGGCACGCTGTTGCCTCGCCTGGACAGCGTGCTGCAAAAAGCCGTGGGCGATGTATCTGCCCCTTCCGTGCCGCGTTGGCAGGGTCGCTATCAGACGCTGAGTGGTCGCACCGAGCTGCGTTTGGCGCTGGCCCCCTTCGTGATCCAGCAGAATGGTCGGGAACTGGATGTTCGGGGCGCTCGGGTTCGCCTGGAAGGCATGTTTGGCGATTGGCGCCTGCGGGGATTGTTCGACCAGTTGACGCTGACCGATGGCTTGTCTCAATTGACACTGGGGCCCACCACCCTGGAAAGCCGCTATACCTACATCGACGATGCCTACCATTTCACCCAGCGTGACCACCTGCGCATCGACCGCCTGTCGATGCACTACCCCGCCTACGATATCCAGATCACCCCGCTGGATCTCTACAGCCAGATGACGCTGGATGAAACCGAGCTGAGCATTCAGGGAGAGCTGGTGCTGGGCGAGGTACTGGTGCCCAGCGAAGCGCCGGAGACACCGCTGCTGAGCGGCCGTGTCGCGGCCGAACTGTCGCGGCTGAACGGTGATGCCGTGCGACAGGTGATCCGTCGGCTGCGCCAGGAAGCTGCCTGGGGAGATACCGCGCTGCCCATGGCCGAAGGGCTGCTGGCGCGGCTGGAACCTGATCTGCTGCAAGTATTGAGCGACTCTCCACGGCTCGATGTCACCACCATCGAACTCGATAGCCCGCTGCTCGGCCTGCAAGTTGCCGCAGACGGGGCGCTGTTTTTCGACGGTCGACAGCTGGATAGATTGCGCGTCGTCTCGCTGGACAAGCCCGAGGAGCAAGCGCGCTGGCGGGCACGTATCGACGGCGACTTCATCTGGCACGACGCCCCTACCGTAGCGGCCCTGTGGCTGGGGTTGCCCCTCGGTACCCGGGAGCTGCAGTTCGACGTGGTGCGCGGCGTCTGGCGCGTCAATGGTCGTCCCATGCCGACACTGTGGCCGTAACGTTCCACCAATAAGTACGCTGTCAAATGGCGCTCAGGGTTGAAGTTTTCCCTGGCTGCCCACATCCCAGTAACCATACGAAGCGGCGACAGTGGCAGGCAAACCACTTGCTGGCCACTGCTGCTGGTTACTGTGGATGGGGAGGGCGCATGAGCGACCAGGATTACGACCGCGATCACGAACACCTCGATTGGCTCGCCGCAGGCGAGCATTCGGACCGTCACGAAGAACACCACGCAGAACACCACGACGAAAACGACCACCGCTCGGATGGTGAGCGCACCCATTCACTGGTGCCTGCCAGCGACATGCTGCCCGAGCGTATCTATCTGCTGCCAATTCACAACCGCCCGTTCTTTCCCGCCCAGGTACAGCCTCTGGTGATCAATCGTGAGCGCTGGGAAGAGACCATGCGCCGCGTTGGCAACACGCCACATCACACCATTGGAGTAGCGTTCGTCGGAGAACAAGGGGTGCACTCCCTGGATCATGACGGCTTCCCCGAGATTGGAACGGCCGTCAAGGTGCACAAGCTGAAAAACGAAGAGCAGCAGATTCAGTTCATTGCCCAGGGCCTGCAGCGTTTCAAGATTCAGCGCTGGCTCTCCAAGGAACCGCCCTATCTGGTGGAAGTGACCTACCCGAAAGAGCCGGTCAATGCCGAAGATGAAGAAACCCGGGCCTACGCCATGGCGATCATCAACGGCATCAAGGAACTGCTGCCCATCAACCCGCTGTACGGGGAGGAGCTGAAGCACTACCTCAATCGATTCAGCCCCCATCAGCCTGGGCCGCTCACCGATTTTGCCGCTGCCATCACCTCGGCCAAAGGCCCTGAATTGCAGGACGTGCTGGCCACGCTGCCCGTGGCGGAGCGCATGCACAAGGTGCTGCCGCTGCTGCGCAAGGAGATCGACGTTGCCCAGCTGCAAAGCGAAATCAGCGAGCAGGTCAACGCGCAGATGCAGGAGCGCCAGCGTGAATTCTTCCTGCGTGAACAGTTGAAGGTGATTCAGCGTGAGCTGGGCATCTCCAAGGGCGACCGCGAGAACGACGTGGATACGTTCAGGAACCGTCTGGAGTCTCTGGTGGTGCCGGAGCGTGTTCAGGCCCGCATCGACGAAGAGCTCAACAAGCTCAGCGTGCTGGAAACCGGCTCGCCGGAGTATGGCACCACGCGCAACTATCTGGACTGGCTGACATCGCTGCCTTGGGGTGTCACCAGCCAGGACAAGCTGGATCTCGGCCATGCCCGCGCGGTGCTGGACCGAGACCACGATGGCCTGAAAGACGTCAAGGAGCGCATCATCGAGTTCCTGGCCGAAGGCACGTTCAAAGGCGATGTGGGGGGCTCCATCGTGCTGCTGGTGGGGCCGCCTGGGGTGGGCAAGACCTCCATTGGCCGTTCCATTGCCGAGGCGCTGGGGCGTGAGTTCTATCGTTTCTCGGTGGGGGGCATGCGCGACGAAGCCGAGATCAAAGGCCATCGACGCACCTACATCGGTGCCATGCCCGGCAAGCTGGTGCAGGCGTTCAAGGAAGTGGAGGTCGAAAACCCGGTCATCATGCTCGATGAGATCGACAAGCTGGGCCAGTCCTTCCAGGGCGACCCCGCCTCGGCGCTGCTCGAAGTGCTGGACCCCGAGCAGAACGTGGATTTCCTTGACCACTATCTGGACGTACGCATGGACCTCTCCAAGGTGCTGTTCGTGTGTACGGCCAATACCCTGGACAGCATCCCCGGCCCGCTGCTGGACCGCATGGAGCAGATTCGCCTGTCCGGCTACATCGCCGAAGAGAAGCTGGAGATCGCCAAGCACCACCTGTGGCCCAAGCTGCTCAAGCGTGACAACCTGCCGAAAAAACGCATCAACCTGACCGATGCTGCCCTCAAGCAGGTCATCGACGGCTACGCCCGCGAAGCGGGGGTGCGCCAGTTGGAAAAACAGCTGCACCGCATCGTGCGCAAGGCGGCGGTCAAATTGCTGGAAGAGCAGGTGGAAACGGTCAAGATTTCGGTCAAGAACCTGGAAGAGTTTCTGGGCGCGCCGCTCTTCCGCAAGGAGAAAGTGCTCAAGGGTGAAGGGGTCGTGACCGGCCTGGCCTGGACCTCCATGGGGGGCGCCACGCTGCCTATCGAAGCGGGCAAGATCCACTCCCTGGACCGAGGCTTCAAGCTCACCGGCAAGTTGGGGGAGGTCATGAAGGAGTCGGCCAATATCGCCTACAGCTACACCTTGGGGCACTTGGCCGAGTTCGGTGCCGATGCCGACTTCTTCGATTCCGCGTTCGTGCATCTGCACGTACCCGAAGGGGCAACACCCAAGGATGGCCCGTCGGCGGGGGTCACCATGACCACGGCGCTGCTGTCACTGGCCAAGCACCAGGCCATCAATCGCCCGCTGGCCATGACCGGGGAGCTGACCCTGACCGGGCAGGTTCTGCCGGTGGGCGGGATACGCGAAAAAGTCATTGCTGCGCGGCGCAGCGACATCTTCGAAGTGATCCTGCCGGAAGCCAACCGTCGCGATTACGACGAACTGCCGGAGTACCTGAAAGAAGGCATGACGGTTCATTTCGCCAGCCGTTACCGAGATGTGGCCAACGTGGTGTTCAAGTAACGTCGGGTAAGCCCTGGTAACCAGTAAAGGGCTTAGTACGGTATCGGTCTTTCCTTTCGGCGCCGCTCTTTGAAGAGCGGCGTTTTTTATATGGCTATTTGAGGATTAACGCGACTTAATACGTTGGATAATGAGAGAACTCAAAAAATCGAATAACACCCTGGGGAGCCGCGATGCGTAACAACCAGCCCGTGACACAGCGCGAATACGTGCTGGACGAAGAAACCGTTCTGATTTCTCGCTCCGACCTGAAAGGCAACGTGACTTATGCCAACGCAGCCTTCGTGGAGGTCAGCGGTTACAGCCGTGAGGAGTTGATGGGGGCACCCCACAACATGATCCGACACCCGGACATGCCCGAGGCCGCCTACGCCGACTTCTGGAAAACCATCCAGGCAGGCGGCACCTGGCAGGGTACGGTCAAGAACCGTCGCAAGAACGGCGATCACTACTGGGTCAATGCCACCGTGGCGCCGCTGCGCGACGGCGAGCGGATCGTGGGCTATACCTCGCTGCGCCGCAAGGCGTCTGCCAAGCGGATCGCCCGGGCCGAGCAGGTGTATGCCGAGATTCGTGCCAAGGGCAAATCACGCCGCTACCGGTTGCACCAGGGGGCACTGATTCGGCGTGGCCTGGGCGGGCTTGTGGCGCGCTTTCAGTTCAGTAGTTTAAAGGCCAAGCTGACGGGGATGGTCGTTACCGCGCTGTTGCTGCTGGGCATGGCGGGGGGGCTTGGCGTCTATGGGTTGATGGTGTCGGGGGAGCGGTTGGATACGCTGAACCGCTCGGGGCTCGAGGCGATTGCCAACCTGCAGCTCATGGAGCGCCAGGTAGGGCTCACCGTCGAACAGCTGGAGCCCGCGGTGCGCAACCCGCGCCGGGTAGACTTGGTGGCCCTTGAAACGCGGCTGCAAGAAGTCACTCAGTCGGTCCAGACCCTGTGGGATGAGTATGAGTCGGATAGCGCAGCCGCTCCTGACGTGCTGCAAGTGGTCGAGGCGTCGTTGAATGCCTGGATCACTGGCGTGACCAGCGCCATGACGGCGGTCAGTCAGGCCAACGGCTTTGCCGCGTTCGAAGCTTTCAATGATGCCGTGCAGCCCGCCACCGAGCAGTTGCGACAGTTGAGTGACCAGCTCGTCGATGCCGAGCGGGAAGGCGCCCATGCGCTGGTGGCTCTAGCGCATCAGGGCCGTCAGCAGATGCTGGTGGCGCAACTGGTGCTGATGGCCGTAGGGCTACTGGTGATGATCGGCTTGAGCGTGATGATCCTGCGCTCGGTGATGCGCAGCCTGGCGGGAGCGCGCTACATGACCTTCCAGATTGCCGCAGGCAACCTGGCCGCCCGTGAGCGTCGTCAAAGCAACGATGAGCTGGGAGAGCTGCTCTATTCGCTGGACACCATGCGTTTCAGCCTTTCCAGTATCGTCAGCGAGGTCGAAAACCGGGTAGCGGTGGTGACGCCTGCGATTCAGCAGATCGCCGCCGAGAACGAGGAGCTGGCATCGCGTACCGAGCAACAGGCCTCCTCGCTGCAGCAAACGGCTTCCAGCATGGAAGAGATGACCTCTACCGTGCAGCAGAATACCGACAACGCGCGCCAGGCCACCGAACTCGCGCAGCAGAACGCCCACAGCACTCAGGAAACCCGCCAGCAAATGGAGCAGTTGGTGGAGCGCATGCAGCGCATTGCCCAGCGCGCCGAGAAGATGACCGAGATGATCGGCGTGATTGATGGCATTGCCTTCCAGACCAATATCCTGGCGCTGAACGCCTCCGTCGAGGCCGCTCGGGCCGGGGAGCATGGCCGCGGCTTTGCCGTGGTGGCCAGCGAAGTGCGCACCTTGGCCAGCCGTAGTGCTGATGCTGCCCAGGAAATCCGCAAGATGATCGACAGCACCACTCAGGAAGTCAGCGGTGGGCGCAGCGCCGTGGAGCAGGCCGAAAGCGCCATCGAGAACGTCGTGCGTCAGGTCAATCAGGTGAGCGAACTGATGGCCTCGATCAGCACCGCTTCCAGCGAGCAGAGCAGTGGAATCGGCCAGATCAACTCGGCGATTGCAGAGATGGACAACGTCACACAGCAAAATGCCACCAAGGTTCAGTCCATTGCCGCCTCCGCAGACAACCTGACCCTGGAAGCCTTCGAACTGGCCAACGTGGTCGATGCTTTCCGTTTGGAGGGTGCCCAGGACGAGAGCGTAGCGGCGGCTCGGGAGAAGCTGGCGCGGGTCAAGAAAGCCGTGCCTCAGCAAACAGCCGCGTCATCCCGTCACGCGCTTGGCCACCAGCAGGACGAGCCATGGGAGACCTTCTGATCGGTGCGTTTAATCAGCATTGACGAAAAACCATGATCTGCTTTGCCTATGCCACCTTCGGGTGGCATGTTTTTTGCCTATTCTTGATGATTCTTGCTGCACGTCATCGCGTGCCATCACGTCGGCTTGGTAAAAGGAAGCGCTGGGTCATCGGGCGAAACATGCCTTTCATAAAAACACAGGGGACTTCATGAGCACATCTAGCCAGGCAACCCTTGAGCTGACAGACGATCAGGTGCTGATTTCACGCTCTGATCGTCAGGGAAACATCACCTACGTCAATCAGACGTTCATCGAAGTAAGCGGCTACTCACAAGCCGAGCTACTGGGCGAACCCCATCGTATTTTCCGTGATCCCGAGATGCCTGCTCAGATATTCAAGAACATGTGGGCCACCATCGAGCAAGGCAAAACCTGGCAGGGGGTAGTCAAGAACCGCTGCAAGAATGGCGATACCTATTGGGTGCATACCACCGTGGCGCCGCTACTGGATGGTGAGCGGGTGGCGGGCTATACCGCCATACGTCGCCGGGCGGCGAACAAGGCCATTGCGCGGGCGGCCAGGGCCTACCATGCCATGCAGCAGGGGCGAGCGCGGGGCTTTACGCTTCATTATGGTGCATTGCGTCGCACGGGGGTGCGTGGATGGGTGCAACGCTTCAGTTTCAGTAGCATGCAGGCCAAATTGATGGGCATGGTCGTGGCTGCCATTCTCTTGCTGACGGTGGCGGGGGCCGCCGGCGTCTATGGCTTGACCAGCTCTGCCGAGCGCCTGCGTACCCTCAACCAGACCGGCCTGGAAGGCATTGCCGACCTGCAGCAGATCGAGCAGCGCAGTGCCCAGCTACTGCAGGTGCTGGAGCCTGCGGTGCGCAATCCTCGTCGTGCCGATCTCGACCAGCTCGATCAACAGCTGGCATCGCTGCAGAGCCAGATCGAACAGACCTGGCAGACCTATACCGAACAGCGTCAGCAGGCCAGCGGTGTGCAGCAAGGATTGACTGCCCATCTGGCGACGTTTCTTGGCGGTTCGACCACGGCCATGACGGCGATTCGCCAAGGCAATGGCTTTGCGGCTTTCGAAGCCTTCAATGATGTGGTCAGGCCCACCTCCGAGAGCATCAGCGCCACCATCAATCTGCTGGTCGATAACGAGCGCGCGGCAGCTCACAGCCTGATGGCCGATGCCGAGCGGCAGCAGCAATGGCTGCTATGGGGGCAAGTGGGCGTGCTGCTGTTCGGTATTGCGCTCATGGTCGGGCTCAGCGTGGCGGTGTTGAAATCACTGCTGAAGTCGCTCAGCGAGGCGCGGCGTGTCACCTTTCAAATTGCTGCGGGCAACCTGGCCAACCGTGTCACCTTGAAGCGGGATGACGAACTGGGCGAACTGCTGGCCTCGCTGGAAACCATGCGGGCCAGCCTCTCAGGGCTGATTACCGAAGTGGGCAACAAGGTCGAAGTGGTCACGCCTGCGTCCGAGCAGATCAAGCAGGAGAACGAAGACCTCGCCTCACGTACCGAGCAGCAGGCTTCGTCGCTGCAGCAGACGGCGTCCAGCATGGATCAGATCACCGCAACGGTGCAGCAGAATACCGAAAATGCCCGCCAGGCCAACCAACTGGCCATGCAGAATGCCGCCACCAGCCGTGAAACCGGCGAGCACATGCAGGCTCTGGTGGAGCGTATGGAGCGCATTGCGGCCAGCGCCGACAAGATGAACGACATCATCAGCGTCATCGATGGCATTGCCTTCCAGACCAATATCCTCGCGCTGAATGCCTCGGTGGAGGCTGCCCGTGCCGGAGAGCAGGGGCGTGGTTTTGCCGTGGTGGCCAACGAGGTGCGCAACCTGGCGGGTCGCAGTGCCGACGCAGCAGGCGAAATTCGCCGCTTGATCGACACCTCTACCCAGGAAATCGCGGGTGGGACCAGTGCGGTGAAGCAAGCCGAGCAGGCCATCGAGCAGGTGGTCAGTCAGGTCATGCGTGTCAGTGACATCATGGAGGAGATCAGCACTGCGTCCGACGAGCAGAGCAGCGGTATTGCCCAGATCAACATGGCCGTCTCCGAGATGGATCACGTGACCCAGCAAAATGCCACCAAGGTGCAGTCCATTTCCAGCGCTGCTCAGCGGTTGACCAATGAAGCCTTGGACCTTGCCAACGTGATCGCGGCTTTCCGCCTGGAAGGGGCCGAGGAGGAGAGTAGCGAAATGGCGCGGATTCGCGTGGCGCGTGCTGGGCAGTCGGCCAGCTTGCCGTCACCCTCGGCCTCTTCGTCAGCGCCGTCGAGGCGTCCGCTGGTGAAGGCTCGTGCCGCGGAGGAGTGGGAGACGTTCTGAAGCGGGTGGGGTATTGGATGTCGTCTACGTCTAGTCTCAGCGGTTCGCTCATGCCACAATCGAAGACCGCTGGATTCACCCGCCCGCCACCTCGTATGTGGCGGGCCATGATAAAGACGTAGAGGACACCATGCCCCAGTATCGCTCCCGTACCACTACCGCTGGCCGCAATATGGCAGGCGCTCGTGCCCTTTGGCGTGCCACCGGCATGAAGGATGACGACTTTCACAAACCGATCATCGCGGTAGCCAACTCGTTCACCCAGTTCGTGCCCGGCCATGTGCACCTGAAAGACATGGGGCAACTGGTCGCCCGCGAAATCGAAAAAGCGGGTGGCGTTGCCAAAGAGTTCAATACCATCGCCGTGGATGACGGTATCGCCATGGGCCATGACGGCATGCTCTACTCGCTGCCCAGCCGCGATATCATTGCCGACAGCGTCGAGTACATGTGCAACGCCCACTGTGCCGATGCGCTGGTGTGCATTTCCAACTGCGACAAGATCACCCCCGGAATGCTGATGGCCGCCATGCGGCTCAACATTCCCGTCATTTTCGTCTCCGGCGGCCCCATGGAAGCCGGCAAGACCAAGCTTCTGGATCACGGCCTGGATTTGGTCGATGCCATGGTCATGGCCGCAGACGACAGCGTCGACGACGAAACCCTGGCAGAAGTCGAGCGCAGCGCATGCCCCACCTGTGGCAGCTGCTCGGGCATGTTCACCGCCAACTCCATGAACTGCCTGATGGAGGCGCTGGGCCTGGCACTTCCCGGTAACGGCACCGTGCTGGCGACCCATGCCGATCGCCGTCGCCTGTTCGAAACGGCGGGCCATCGTATCGTCGAGCTGGCCAAGCGTTATTACGAAGGCGAAGAGGCACACCTGCTGCCCCGCGCCATTGGCAACAAGGCCGCCTTCAAGAATGCCATGACCCTGGACATCGCCATGGGCGGTTCCACCAATACCATCCTGCACCTGCTGGCGGCGGCTCAAGAGGCAGAAGTCGACTTCACCATGGCGGATATCGACCGCCTTTCCCGTGAAGTGCCGCAGCTGTGCAAAGTGGCGCCCAATACTCAGAAATACCATATCGAAGACGTACACCGCGCGGGTGGCATCATGGCCATTCTGGGCGAGCTGGACCGGGCGGGGGTGCTGGATACCTCGGTGCCCACCGTGTACGGCGACAGCCTGAAGGACGCGCTGGACGAGTGGGATATCATGCGCTCGCCCAGTTCAGAAGTGGTCGAATTCTTCAAGGCAGGCCCGGGGGGCATTCCGACCCAAACCGCGTTCTCCCAGAGCGCCCGTTGGCCAAGCCTGGACGGCGACCGTGCCACCGGCTGTATCCGCGACCTGGAGCACGCCTTCTCCCGTGAGGGCGGCCTCGCCGTGCTCTACGGCAACATCGCCCTGGATGGCTGTGTGGTCAAGACCGCCGGTGTAGACGACTCCATCCTGGTATTCGAGGGCAAGGCTCACGTGGTGGAGTCCCAGGATCAGGCAGTGGCCAACGTGCTGGATGGCAAAGTCAAAGAGGGCGACGTGGTGGTCATCCGCTACGAAGGCCCCAAAGGTGGCCCCGGTATGCAAGAGATGCTGTACCCCACCTCCTACCTGAAATCCAAAGGGCTGGGCAAGGCGTGCGCGCTGCTGACCGACGGCCGTTTCTCCGGGGGCACCTCAGGCTTGTCGATTGGTCACGTATCACCTGAGGCCGCCGCCGGGGGTGCCATCGGGCTGGTCGAGCAGGGCGATACCATTCTGATCGACATCCCCAACCGCACCATCAACGTGCAGCTGAGCGATGCCGAGCTGGCCAAGCGCCGCGACGCCATGGAGTCGCGTGGCAAGGACGCCTGGAAGCCCGTCGAGCAGCGCCCGCGCAAGGTGACGCCTGCCCTCAAGGCCTATGCCCTGCTGGCCACCTCCGCCGACAAGGGCGCAGTACGCGACCTCTCCAAACTGGATTGATCGGCTTATCTCACAGCCCGCGAAAGCGGGCTGTTTTTTTTGTGGTATATCATCCAACACCTATCGAGGAGCGTCATGAAGGCGACGATCAATGTGGGCCTGGTCGGCTATGGTTTTGCGAGTAAAACGTTTCATGCGCCGCTGATTCAGGCGGTACCGGGGTTGGAACTGGTGGCGGTATCTTCCAGCGATGCCAGCAAGGTGACTGCCGACTTGCCCCAGGTGGCGGTCGAGCGCGAGGCTCTGGTGCTGTGTCAACGCAAGGATCTGGATCTGATCGTTATCCCAACGCCCAATGATACTCACTTTCCCCTGGCCAAGGCCGCGCTGGCGGCAGGAAAGCATGTGGTGGTCGACAAGCCCTTCACCGTCACGCTGTCGGAGGCCAGGCAACTCAAGGCCTTGGCGGCGGATAAAGAGTGCCTGCTCTCGGTATTTCACAATCGCCGTTGGGACAGTGACTTCCTGACCGTCAAGGCACTGCTGGCCGAAGGCACGCTGGGGCGAGTGACGGGCTTCGAATCCCGCTTCGATCGTTTTCGTCCGGAGGTGCGCGACCGCTGGCGCGAAAAAGCCGCGTCCGGGGGCGGCATCTGGTACGACCTGGGGCCTCACCTGCTGGACCAGGCCTGCGAGCTGTTTGGCATGCCCCACGCCATCCTGCTGGAGATCGGCGCGCGCCGAGACGCCGCCCATGCCGACGATGATTTCCTGGCCCTGCTGGAGTACGACGACTGCCGTGTCAGCTTGAGTGCAGGCACCCTGGTGGCTGAACCCACTCCCCGCTACCGCCTGCATGGCACGCTGGGCAGCTATGTGAAGATGGGGCTCGACCCACAGGAAGCGCGCTTGAAAGCAGGCGAGACCCCCACGCCGCACTGGGGGCAGGACATTCCCGGCACGCTCACCCTACGCAAAGGGCAAGGCGAAGATGCCCCACTGGTCAGTCACGAACACCCCACGCTACCCGGCGACTACCTCGCCTATTACCAGGGCGTTGCCGACGCCATCCGCCAACAAGCCCCCCTCCCAGTCTCCGTCGAGGACGCCCTGCGCAGCATGACCTTGCTCGAAGCCGGCCTCGACAGCCACCGCCAACGCCGCTGGATAGCGTTGAAGCACCACTCATAAAGCCGACCGTGTATTGAATGCCTGCCTGAATGTGGAGCGGCAGGGTGGTTTCGTGGCCTCATCGGGGCGGCTGGCGCCGCCTTCGCGGGTGCCTCTTTCGCTCGTTGCTCTCGCTCTATCGTTACGCCGCGCTACGGGGTGTTGCTGGCATTTGGAAGTTCGTGACACCCGTAGCGCGGCGTAAGCGGAGCGCACCCGCGAAGCAGCGCGGAGAGCGCTGCTGATGGGGAGCGCATGGGCCGGCGGTGGCATGGTGGGGGATGGTGGCGTGATCGGGGCGACTGGTGCCGCCTTCGCGCCGGGCCGCCGCTGCGGGTGCCTCTTTCGCTCGTTGCTCTCGCTCCATCGTTATGCCGCGCTACGAGGTGTTGCTGGAATTTGGGGGGTCGGGACACCCGTAGCGTGGCGTAAGCGGAGCGCACCCGCGAAGCAGCGCGAGTAGCGCTGCCGATGGGGGCTCGGGGGTGGACGGTGGCACGGTTAGTTGTGGTGGCGTGATCGGGGCGGCTGGCGCCGCCTTCGCGCCGGGCCGCCGCTGCGGGTGCCTCATTTGCTCGTGCCTCGCAAGATTCGTTACGCCGCGCTACGGGATATTGCCGGAATTTGGGGGGGCGGGATACCCGTAGCGCGGCGTAAGCGGAGCGCACCCGCGAAGCAGCGTGGGGAGCGCTGCCGGTGGTGGCTCGGGGGTGGCGGTGGCACGGTTGGTTGTGGTGGCGTGATCGGGGCGGCTGGCGCCGCCCTTCGCGGGTGCCTCATTTGCTCGTGCCTCGCAAGATTCGTTACGCCGCGCTACGGGGTGTTGCTGGCACTTGGAGGGGCGGGATATCCGTAGCGCGGCGTAAGCGAAGCGCACCCCCGAAGCAGCGCGAGGAGCGCTGCCGGTAGGGCCACATGAGGCGGCGGTGGCACGGTGGGGGATGGTGGCATGATCGGGGCGGCTGGCGCCGCCCTTCGCGGGTGCCTCATTTGCTCGTGCCTCGCAAGATTCGTTACGCCGCGCTACGGGATGTTGCCGGAATTTGGAGGGTCGGGATACCCGTAGCGCGGCGTAAGCGGAGCGCACCCGCGAAGCAGCGCGGAGAGCGCTGCCGGTGGGGGCGCAGGGGTGTTGATTCGGCGCTAGAGTAAATCAATGCCGTTGCTGCGCTGCTCTTCGCGTAATCGGTCGCGTGCTATGTAGAGGGCGGCGATGGCGCGTGCTTCGTGGAAGTCTTCTCGAAGCAGCAGTGCGGGGAGCTCTTCGATGGCGTGGGTTTCCACGATCAGCGGCTCGGGCTCGTCGCCGGGCAGGCGTTTGGGGTAGAGGTCGGTGGCGATCAGTACCTGCATGCGGTGTCGCATGTAGTTGGGGGCCAGCGAAAGCTCCACTAGAGGCTCGATGCGGTGGGCGCCAAAGCCGCACTCTTCCATGAGTTCACGGTTGGCGGCGGCCACGACATCCTCGCCGGGGTCTACCAAGCCTTTGGGCAGGGTGAGTACGTAGTCCTCGAAACCGGCGGCGTACTCACGAATCAGCAATACGTGTTCCGGATCCGGCATGGCGATGATCATCACGGCGCCACGGTCGGCGCCGGTGAGGCGCTCGAACTGGCGCTCCTCGCCGTTCGAAAAGCGCAGGTCCAGCGCCTCGATCTGAAACAAGCGGCTTTGGGCCACGGGGTGACGAGCCAGAATCGTGGGCTTGCGCGGGTAGCGCTCAGTGACGTCGCTGGTGGTGGAATCGTCGCGGTCCATCATGCCTCCGTGGCTGCAAAAAACGGGTTACGCTACAATAGCACGCTTACTCTCAAAGACTGGAGTGGCCATGATTGATTGGCGCGAGATCGACACGGTGCTGTTGGACATGGACGGCACGCTGCTGGACCTTCACTTCGATAGCCACTTCTGGCTGGAGCATCTGCCACGCCGCTACGTCGAGCTGCATCAACTGGATCAGGCCAGCCAGGAGGAGCTCAAGAGCCGCATCATCGGTGAGCAGGGCACTCTGAACTGGTACAGCCTGGCCTATTGGAGCCGCGAGCTGAACGTCGATATCGTGGCCCTCAAGCGTGAGGTGCAGCATCTGATTGGCCTGCGTAGCGACGCGCTGGACTTTCTCACCTGGCTCAAGCAAGCCCACCCCCGAGTAGTGCTGGCCACCAATGCCGACCGAGCCAGTCTGGCACTGAAATTGCCGCTCACCGGGTTGGAAAACTACCTGGATGCCATCATCTCCTCGGAAGACGTTGGCGCTGCCAAGGAGGAGCAGGCCTTCTGGTTCGCGCTGCAGGAGCGAGAGCCCTTCGACCCCGCACGTACCCTGTTCATCGACGACAACGCCCGGGTACTGGAAAGCGCCAGGGAGTTCGGAATCAAGTACCTGTTGGGCATCAAGCAGCCCGATAGCCAGCGGCCCGAAAAAGAGCTGCAGGAGTTCGTGGCCCTGGACCGATTTGCCCAACTGCTGCCATGAGTGCGGCCTGGGCATCGGCCACTGACTGATCCGCCAGGGGCGACCTTCGCGGGGCAGCCAATAGATTAGGAGAGTGCCAATGAGCGACAGCGTTCGCCTGGACAAGTGGCTATGGGCTGCACGGTTTTTCAAGACCCGCGCCCTGGCCAAGAAAGCGATAGAAGGCGGCAAGGTTCACTACAACGGTGAGCGTGCCAAGACCAGCAAGAACGTCGAGCTGGGGGCGCTGATTCGCGTGCCCCAGGGCTGGGACATTTACGAGGTGGAAGTTACGGCGCTTTCAGACCAGCGCAGGGGCGCTCCCGAAGCGCGCACCCTGTATGCCGAAACCGAGGCCAGCGCCCAGCGTCGTGCCAAGGAAACCGAGGCGCGTCGGCTCACCAACGAAGCGATGCAGCACCCCCTCAAGCGCCCCGATAAGAAGCAGCGCCGCGATATACACCGATTTCAACGCCAGCAGGGCGAGTAGCGTCGCTGACGCCTGCCTTGTCGACGTTCCCCTTTCTCTCTTCATGGTTTCACTATGTCTGATCAGATCCAGCGTTTCCTGTTTGACCAAACCAACGTGCGTGGCGAAATCGTCACGCTGAGCACCGCCTATCAGGAAGTGCTCGATCGTCATGCCTACCCACCGGCGGTCAATGCCCTGCTGGGCGAGCTGCTGGCAGCGGTGGCCCTGCTGACCGATACGGTCAAGCTGGACGGTACGCTCAGCATCGAAGTGCGCGGCCAGGGCGCGCTGGCGCTGCTGATGGCAGAGTCCAATCCGGGCGGTGAGCTGCGCGCCATTGCACGTATCGCCGAAGAGGCCGCGCTGCCCAGCGAGCAGGCCAGCTTCCGTGAGCTGGTCGGTGACGGCCAGATCATGATCACCCTGGACCCCAAGGAGGGGCACCGCTACCAGGGCATCGTGGCACTGGATCACGATACGCTGAGTGGCTGCCTGGAAGCCTATTTCGGCCAGTCCGAACAGCTACCTACGCGGCTGTGGCTGGCCGCCGATGGTCAGCGAGCGGGTGGGCTGCTGCTGCAGCGCTTGCCGGATGCCTCGCAAAACCAGGACGTGGATGCCTGGGAGCGCAGCGTGCACCTTGCCGAAACGATCAAGAACGAAGAGCTGCTGGGGCTGGAGCAGCGTGAGGTACTGTATCGGCTCTATCACGAAGAGACCGTCAGGGTCTTCGAACCCAAGGCGTTGCGCTTTGGCTGCACCTGTTCACGGGAGCGTATGAGCCATGCGCTGTACACCCTGGGCAAGGAAGAGTTGATGGATATTCTTCAGGAGCAGGGCGCCATCGACACCCAATGCCACTTTTGCCACACGAAATATCACTACACCGCCGCAGATATTGAAATTTTGTTGGAAGACCCGGGCGCACCACCGCCAGTCATTCACTGATTGTGTAGTCGGCTCCTGATGGGGTGGGCTTTCAGGCGGCCTGGCGCCACCCCAGAGGAGACAATGCGCTCGGCGCACCCAGCAAACGGTTGTTTGAAAATATACTGCGCTGCAACACAAAATGTAGTGTCATTGTAGTAGTTTAACTACAAGATATTTGCGAGAAGCCCCCGTTTCCCGGGGGCTTTCTTTTTGCCATAATGCGCCGGACTTCAGCGCGCCCAGCCCGTTTGCGAGTGGTTGGGATGACTTTTAAAGGCGTCGTACGACGCCCGGTAAACGAGATAAACGGCCGCAAGGCCCAGGAATCGACATGACCACGACTCAAGCCGCTCCTCAAGCCCACGTCAATCTCAGCAGCGCCGAACTGATCGAGCGCGCCGTGGCCCGTGGTGAAGGTCGCCTCTCGGCGAACGGAGCCCTGGTAGTCAACACCGGCGCACGCACCGGGCGTTCACCGAAAGACCGTTTTATCGTCGATGAGCCCTCCACCCGTGACAGCATCGATTGGGGCAGCGTCAACCGCCCGTTCGACGCCGAGAAGTTCTCGGCGCTGTGGGCGCGTGTCGAAGACTACCTGGAAAGCCGTGAGCGCTTCGTGGCCGAGCTGCACGTAGGCAGCGACAACACCCACTACCTGCCGGTACGTGTCACCACGGAAACGGCCTGGCAAAACCTCTTTGGCCGCACCATGTTCGTGCGCCCGCTGGCCTACAACCAGGCCGCCAAGGAAGAGTGGACCATCCTCAATGCTGCAGGCTTCGAGTGCGACCCGAACCGTGATGGCACCAACTCCGACGGCTGCGTGATTATCAACTTTGCCGAGCGCAAGGTGCTGATCGCCGGCATGCGTTACGCCGGTGAAATGAAGAAAGCCATGTTCTCGGTGCAGAACTACCTGCTGCCCGCCGCCGACGTGCTGCCGATGCACTGTTCTGCCAACGTGGGTGAAGATGGCGAAACTTGCCTGTTCTTCGGCCTCTCAGGCACCGGCAAGACCACGCTCTCCGCAGATCAGGCGCGTTTCTTGATTGGTGACGACGAGCACGCCTGGGGCGACGGCATCGTCTTCAACATGGAAGGCGGCTGCTACGCCAAGTGCATCGACCTTTCCGAGAAGAACGAGCCGGTCATCTGGAACGCCATCAAGTTTGGCACCGTGCTGGAAAACGTCGTGCTGGATGACCGCCGCGAGCCGGACTACGCCGACGACAGTCTGACCCAGAACTCCCGTGCCGCGTACCCGCTGGAGCACGTCGAGAAGCGCGTGGCCGAAAACCTGGCGGGTGAGCCCAACGCCATCGTATTCCTGACCTGTGACATGTCGGGCGTGCTGCCGCCGGTGTCCATCCTGTCCAAGGAAGCCGCAGCCTACCACTTCCTGTCGGGCTACACCGCCAAGGTCGGCTCCACGGAAATGGGCTCTTCCGAAGGTCTGGCAGCAACGTTCTCTACCTGCTTCGGCGCGCCGTTCTTCCCGCGTCCGGCCCGTGAATACGCCGACCTGCTGATCAAGCGTGTCGAAAAGAAAGACGCCCAAGTGTACCTGGTGAATACTGGCTGGACCGGTGGTGCCTATGGTGAAGGCGGCTCGCGCTTCTCGATCCCCACCACGCGCGCCATCATCAGCGCGATTCAGTCAGGCATCCTGCGTGATGTCGAGACCAAGCACATCGACGGCCTGAACCTGCAAGTGCCGCTGGCCGTGCCGGGCGTGGACTCCAGCCTGCTGGACCCCCGCGACACCTGGGCCGACCGCGACGCCTACGACCGTCACCTGCAAGACCTGGCCACCAAGTTCGTTGACAACTTCAAGAAGTTCGAAGGCGTCAACGAAGCGATCATCAAAGCTGGCCCGCAACTGACATAATTTTTCACTCAAGTGTGAGTTGTCGCACGTAAGGACAACTAAGTAATCAGAAAGGGGCAGTGCCAAGGCACTGTCCCTTTTTCTCATCTGCATGTTTCTATTTACATCCGACCGTTGGCGATGGGGTTAACGCAATGAAACGTCGTCATTTTTTGAGGTTTGCAAGGTCAACCATGTTTCATGGGTGTACTACCGGGTATCTAGTTTGGCTGTATGAATCTTGATCTTGAGGCTGCGCCAGATTTGGAAAAACTAGAGCTTAGCGCAGACCGGTGGCGGGAGCCCCTTTCCGAAGAAGTCTTTTACCTTCGTCGCGAAGAGGGGACTAGCGTTCCCAAGCCCACTGGATAAGCCGTACGATGAAGATACCACTGCGGTGAAGTACCACTCAGGCACCGGCTGGCCAAGGCTTTTTCGAGCACGCTGAAGGCCACCAGTTGACCAAGTTGGATTTCAAATTGGTATTGCTACGCACTGAATATAACTGCGCCCGCTGTGGTGATTCTCAGAAGCACGCCTTTGATCATCGGCTTGCGTTGATGTAACAACAGCGTAGCGCTTCGTAACTGCTATGATTGTTTCATTTTTTCTTTAATTATTGATTTTATTGATAATTGATGGAGATTCCAAACCCTTCTGAAGATTTCTCAGAAGGTTTTTTTGTACCTTCTTTTTAGTGAAAATTCGATATTTAATACTAAAGTATAGGTATTTTTCGTTGACGAAAAAGCATGCTGCATATAGTTTAACGTTAACTGTTAACAATAAACATAAAAAGGTGTTGTCTGTTATGAGCAAGATTCAAGCATCCGCTGCGCTCAAGCGCTTTCGTGTACTTGATCTATCGAGAGTGAGGGCTGGACCAACCTGTGTGCGTATGCTGGCAGATTTTGGTGCAGATGTGATTCGTATCGAACCCCCTGCGGGAGTGGATCCAAATGCCAATATGTTCGCGGATGTGCGTCTCGGTGGCGACTTTCAGAATCTCAACCGCAACAAACGCTCGCTGACCCTAAACCTCAAGAAGCCCGAAGCCAAGGAAGTGCTTTATCAGTTGGTGAAGGAAGCCGATGTTGTGGTGGAGAATTGGCGGCCTGATGTTAAAGCGCGTTTAGGTGTTGATTATGAATCACTAAAAAAAATCAATCCTCGCATTATTCTGGCCAGCATTTCTGGTTTTGGTCAGGACGGGCCTTATGCCAAGCGTCCAGGGTTCGATCAGATAGTGCAGGGGATGGGTGGCATGATGTCGATTACCGGCATTCCAGGTCAGGGGCCTGTACGTGCTGGGATTGCAGTGGCAGATTCCAGTGCTGGCCTTTACACCGCCTTGGGCATTTTAACCGCACTGTTGGAGCGAGAAGAGTCGGGTGAAGGTCAATGGGTTCATACTTCCTTGTTGCATGCGCAGATAGCAATGCTGGATTTCCAAGCTGCACGCTACCTTAATGAAGGGGATGAGCCCATCCAGGCGGGTAATGATCATCCCACCAGCTGCCCCATGGGGCTTTTTTACGGTGAAGATGGCCCTTTCAATATTGGTGTTTCAGGAGACGGCCAGTGGCTAAAGTTCTGTGAGGCGCTAAACAAATCGGAATGGATAACTGATACGCGGTTTGAAACTATTAAAGCTCGACGCAAGCACCGCCAAGAGCTGAACTCTTTAATTCAGGATGTATTTAAAAAGAAATCAGTTGATCACTGGGTGGCGTTGCTGAATTCGGCGGGCATTCCAGCAGGACCCGTTTATACCGTTCCCCAAATGTTCAAAGACCCTCAAATTCAGCATCTCAATGTATCTAAAGAAGTTGATGATGATGAAGTAGGAAGCAAACACTTCATTACTCAGCCAGTGAATCTGTCACGTACCGCTGCCAATGTCGTGAAGATAGCACCTAAGTGGGGTGAGCATACATCCGAAATTTTATCTGAACTGAACTATAACGAAACCCAAATTGCCCATCTCAAAGAGATCGGTGCTGTTTAAACGAGGAAGCCTTCATGCAGCAAGAAAATGCACCCGGTTATATTAAAAGTGAGTTGGACGGCAATGTTCTTCGTATCAGTATTTGCAATGCCCGCCGTTATAATGCGATGTCGCTATCCATGTGGCAGGATTTGGGGAGAGTCGTCACTGAAGCGCAAACCAATGACGATGTTCGTTTGATCGTTCTAAGTGGTGAAGGCAATAAGGCCTTTATGTCTGGCGCTGACATCAGTGAATTTAAGGAAAAACGCAGTGATCGGCAGCAGGCTCAGTTCTACGCCGATAGCGTCAACCTAGCGCAGTCATCCCTGCGTAGCAGCCAGAAACCAACAATCGCCGTGGTAAAGGGTATTTGCATGGGTGGTGGTATGGGGTTGGCACTTTCATGTGATTTGCGCTACAGCACCGAATCGGCAAAGTTTCGGATGCCGGCCGGAAAGTTAGGTTTGGGATATGCACTTGAGGGCATAAAGCGTTTCATCGATGTTGTTGGCACGTCGAGGACCTATGAGCTCTTTTTAACCGCTCGCACCATTAATGGCAGTGAAGCCGCTCGTATAGGGCTAGTGAATCAGGCAATTGCAGATGATCTTTTTGACCATGCGGTTGAAAAGCGTATTAGCGATATCGCCGGACATGCCCCCTTAACGATGCGGGCGGTCAAGAATGGTGTGCGCTGCTTACTTAATGAAGATGATGCGCCAACACCAGAACAGGTTGCTGAGATGGTGAATGCATGTTTCGAGAGCGAAGATTATAAGGAGGGACGCCAAGCCTTTAAAGAGAAGCGTCAGCCAGTATTCGCTGGCAGATAAGTCTCTTATTAATGCTCGGTATTTTATTCGCTCCGCGTATTTGGTAGGAAACAGTAAAAAGAAGTTGATAAACCGAAAAATAATTCCAATAACAATCAGGAGAGCTTTCATGACCATGCTCAAGAAGACAATAACAATTCGCCCTCAGTCATTCGCAATTGCCTGTATAACAGCGGGTGGCTTGATGCTGGCTTCCTCGCTAGCAGTGGCGGAAGAGTACGACCCTAGTCAGCAACTTAACGTGACCATTGCGTTTGGCCCAGGTGGCGGTAACGATGTGTTAGCCAGAACACTGATTGATATCCTTGATAAATATGATCTTTATGAAGGCGATATCGTAGCTACTAACCGACCCGGTGGGAGCGGCGCTGTTGGCTGGGGCTACCTCTATGGACAGCAGGGAAATCCTCATCATATCTCCACGACCAGTGGAAGTTTTATTGCGACGCCACTGCAGGCCGATACACCGTGGGACACCCTCGATTTCACCCATGTGGCACTGATGGCAGCAGATGACCAAGTGCTCGTGGTGAATGCTGAGAGTTCAATCACCTCTTTTGAAGAATTCGTTGAATATGCTCAGGAGAAGCCTCTGTCTGTTGGAGGCATTGGGTCTGTCAATAATGACTTTATCGTGGCGCAACTGTTATCTGTTGAGGCCGGTTACGAATACGACTATATCCCTTTCAACCAGCAAGGAGAACTGACCACGGCGCTGCTCTCCAACTCGATTGATGCCATGGTGGCGACCCCTGGCTCTATTATTGGACTAATCGAGGCAGGAGATTTTAGAGCGCTAGCCTTCAGTGCTGATCAGGTTCCGGAAGCACTTGAAGGAGTTCCTAGTTTCGAGGAGCTAGGTGTAGCAGGCGCTGCTGTCCCTATGCCACGCGGCTTGATTCTACCTCCCAATGTATCAGATGAAGCTCGTCAATGGTGGATAGCTACCATTGCAGAGGTGGTAGAGACACCTGAGTGGCGGGAGTACGTAGAGGCTAACTTCCTCACTGAGAATGTGCTGATGGGCGATGACTTTACCGACTTTCTCGAAACCTCCATCAATAATTTCAGAACCATTCTGGCCGAGACTGGCGCTATCTGATCCCGGTACCTCACGAGATAAGAGAGGCCGGAGAGTGTGAGCCGGCCTATTATCCTCTTTTTGGAGAATGGTCATGAGGTTGTTTTTCTATGCTTTTCTGCTGTTGTCGGCCATCGGCTACACCTATATGGCCTTCTTCGATCTATCGTTTGTGACTAATCGTGGACGCATGGGGCCTGGATACTTCCCGAGGTTTATCGGCGTCCTTCTTGTGTTGTCGCTGATCATAGCGATCATCAAGGAAGCCAAGCTTGGCAAACTACTTGAGAAAGAGCCTAGCGGGAAAATTTGTGATGCCGCTGTACTCATTGGACTAGCCATTGTTTTTGGTGTGCTGCTGATGTTCGCAGGTTATTTAATTGCTACGCCCCTGTTTGTCGGCTCGGTATTGCTTTACTTTAACTCCAAACAATTGGTTATGAATGGTGTTATTACCGCGGCTGTGCCGTTGGCCATTTATATTCTGTTTGGCCATGTACTGAATGCATCGCTGCCTCACGGCATTTGGTGATAGTTCCGACAACAATAAGAGCTTCGACATGGAAATCTTCGATAACTTGTTGATGGGACTTTCTGTTGCCATCACACCAATGAATCTGTTTTATCTGCTAATCGGTGCTTCAATCGGCATGATGATCGGTGCCATTCCCGGTTTTGGTCCTTCAGCAGGCATCGCTATCCTGCTTCCGCTTACCTTTAGTATGGATCCAATTTCTGCCGTCATGATGTTGGCCGCTATTTATTATGGCGCCATGTATGGAGGAACAATCACCGCTATTCTGCTGAATACGCCTGGGGACTCGACGACAGTTGCTTCAACATTTGATGGATTCCCCCTTGCTCAACAGGGCAGAGCGGGGCCTGCCTTGGTCATGCAGGCAAGTGCATCTTTTGTGGGAGGCACAATAGGCGTCATCTTAATTACCTTGTTAGCGCCTGTGTTTAGTCTTGTGACACGCAGTTTTGGCCCACCCGAGTTCTTTCTGCTCTGTGTAATGGGGCTGTTGACGCTGGTTGCACTTATGTCGGGGAATTGGATCCTTGGTTTGATCTCGGCGCTGATAGGCTTTGCATTGGGTACCGTTGGTGTTGATTTGGAAACGGGGCATCAGCGGTTTACTTTTGGTTCCGTTGAGCTGATCGGTGGCGTTAACTTTATTCCTGTGGCAATTGGCCTCTTTGGTATAGGCGAGCTTTTTTATGCTTTCTACAATGGTGCACATAAAAGCGGTAGCGGTGGGATCATTCAATACAAAAATGAAGCTCGATTTTGGCCAACTAGGAAAGACGTTGCTGATTGCAAATACACGATGCCACGTAACTCCATACTAGGTTTCTTAATTGGAGTTATTCCTGGTGCAGGTGCCACTATCGCGTCGTTAATGGCCTATTCGCTCGAACGCTCTTTTTCTAGAAATCCGCAAAAATTTGGCAAAGGGGAAATGCGTGGACTGGTTGCTCCTGAGTCTGCTAACAATGCAGCCTCCTCTGGCGCAATGGTACCCCTTTTGACCCTTGGTATTCCTGGCTCAGCGTCAACGGCAGTGTTACTCGCTGCGTTCTTAATGTGGGGGCTTCGTCCTGGGCCACTATTAATGGAGCAGAACCCTGAGTTTGCTTGGGGGCTAATAAGTAGTATGTATCTCGGCAATATGGCTCTTTTGGCGCTGAGTATATTTGCTATTCCTCTTTTCGTTTACATCATTAAAGCGCCTTACCGTATTTTGGCTCCGATAGTGCTGGTGGTATGTACGTTGGGTACCTTCAGCGTCAATGCCAGTATCATCGAAACGTTCATCATGCTGGGCGCGGGTGTTGTCGGCTTTTTGATGAAGCGTTATGGATTCTCCCCGGCTGCAGTTGTGTTGGCATTGGTGTTAGGACCGATGGCCGAAGAGTCGCTTCGACAGACATTGTTGATCAGTCGTGGTTCTTTCGATATTTTCCTCACCCGCCAGGCTTCGATTTACATTCTGTTTTTCTTTGCGGCTACTATTTTGGGCGGTGTCTTTCTTAATGCCCAACGTCGACGTGAAAAGCTTAAGGAGAAAACTATATGATTAATGGATCAGCGACCCGTGACATTCTTGAGCATGCTCTCACCACTCAGCAGCCTGAGTTTGGCCAGTTCTTTCTGGCCAAGCTGCTCCAGCTCGATATTAACTACGAAGATGAAGTGTGTCATGTGGCCTTGCCGGTGGCAGCGCACCTATATAATCCCCAAGGCAGCTTGCATGGCGGTATTATTGCGGTAGCGATGGATATTTCCATGGGGCATCTCATTCACCATGTAACGGGTAAAGGAGGAAGTACCATTGAGATGAAAGTACAGTTCCTGAGGCCTATAAAGGAGGGCACGCTGCGTTTCAAAGGGCGTTTCGTCAAGCGTGGGCGTCAGCTTGCCTTCATGCAGTCGCAAGCATTCAACGCCGAGGGTAAGGAAGTAGCCATCGCCACCGCAACATGGATGATGCCTTCCAATGGCTAGCATGATGGCCTGGCTAGATATGTTATCACCGCTATCGGGGGCGGCTAATGGTGGGCTGATTTTATTCAGTCTGGTGACCGCCTGGATTAATAGTGCAATGGGTATTGGCGGTAGTGCACTGCTTATTATGACGATGGCGCAGATTATGCCGCCGGCAGCCGTAATTCCTGTTCATGGAATGGTGCAGTTGGGAGCCAATAGCAGCCGCTTTATGTTTATTTGGCGAGATGTAGACTACAAGCGACTACTTGCTGTGATCCCAGGCATTCTGCTGGGAGCATTCATGGCAGGCTGGCTGCTGGTGCAATTGCCTTCTGGTATGTTGGAGCTGTTGATCGCTAGTTTTATGATATATATGTGTTGGGGGCCTTCTTTACCTGCCCGTTCAGTTGGGTATCTGGGCAGTATGGTGATGGGGGCTTTTACTACCTTTCTATCAAGCTTTGTTGGGGCCGCCGGGTCGATCGTAGCTGCTTATCTTAAGCATATATCCCCGGAACGCATGGTGAGGGTGGCGACACATTCTGCCATCATGTCTCTCCAGCATCTTACCAAAGCCTTCATTTTTGGCTTTGCTGGTTTTGTTTTTATAGACTGGCTAGCATTGATGTTCGCCATGATCGTAGTAGGATTCGTAGGTACCTGGGCAGGACTGAAAGTGCTAAAAAAACTGACCAACACCAAGTTCGATTTCATCATGAAACTGCTGTTGACTCTGTTGTCAGTGCGCTTGCTTTGGGTAGCCTTTGAAAAATTGGTATTGGCATGATTTAATATCATTCAACGTAATCAGAGGTGTCGTCATGGATCCTGTAAGCCGTTCAGCTAGTCTTATATCTGAAAGAAAATTAACATCTCTAACGACTATTGTTGCGCAAGAGTTGGAACGGTTAATTATTACTGGTTATTTAAAGCCAGGAGATCGCGTTAATGAATTACGCCTCGCTGAAGACTTGAACGTGAGTCGTGGAATAGTGCGAGAAGCTAGGCGCGGGCTAGAGAGGGCAGGACTGCTAACTAGTATTCCCAATCGAGGCGTATTCGTCAAGCAAGTTTCCAAAGAAGAGTATATCGAAAATAGTGATGTTCGCGCATACATTACAGGTTTTGTCTGTCAACTTGCCGCTGATCGGGGCAGTAATGAGCAGAAGCTGAAGCTTCGAAAATTAGTGAGTGATATGGAGCTGGCGATTACAGAGGAACGTGCCCAGGACTATTATCAGATGAATTTGGATTTTCATGAGTATATCTTGCAAGTTGCTAATCATAAACGGGCTGCTGATGTATATGATGATTTAGTTAAAGACTCTCATTTGGTAAGGAAGTTTACACTAAAAAACCAGTCGGCTATGTTTCAGTCGAATGATGAGCACGATAAAATTGTTTCCGCCATTGAGAAGGGAGATGTAGATGCCGCTTATAAAGCTGGTTTTGAGCATGTAAAAAGAGGATTGGTGCGATGGCTTAGTAAAGAGTCATTGGAAGAAGATAAGTAAATAAAATAATGGTTTTTAACAATAATTGAAAAGGCAATTTGACGATATGAATAAGACAGGCGATAAAAGAAATGTTTGGTCACCAGTGATGACCCCCTTTATGTCAGATCTTTCCACTGACGACCAGCGCTTTGTAGAACACTGTCAGTGGCTGCTTGATAATCATGTCGGATTAGCCATCTTTGGTACAAACTCAGAAGCCAACTCTTTACCATTGGCTGAAAAACAGCGCCTTATCAAGCTATTGGTAGCCTCCGGTATTCAGGGGACAGACCTTATGCCCGGTACGGGTAGCTGTAACCTTGAGGATACCGTATCTCTCACGCGAACCGCCGTTGAGGCAGGGTGCTCTGGGGTACTCATGTTGCCGCCTTTCTATTACAAGGGTGTCTCTGACGAAGGCTTATTCAACTATTTTTCTCAAATTGCCGAGCGGGTCAACGACAGCCGCCTGCGTATTTATCTTTATCACATTCCGCCGGTTGCCCAAGTGCCGCTCTCCATCGAGCTGATTGAGCGCCTACGCCAACGCTATCCAGGTGTGTTCGTTGGCATTAAGGACAGCGGGGGAGATCGGGCATTTACCCAGTCCTTGATCGAACGCTTTTCATCAGAGGGGTTTGAGGTGTATGCGGGTAGCGAGCGTTTCCTGTTAGATACGTTACGCGCCGGTGGCGCGGGATGTATCAGCGCCACTGCCAACGTAAACCCCAAAGCGATTTCTGAACTAGGTGCCACTTGGCAGAACAGCGATGCCGATGATCAGCAGCAAGCCCTTAATCGAATACGTAGTGCGTTTGAAGGCTTTCCGATGATACCTGCCATGAAAGCAGCAAAGGCTCAGGCAACAGGACACGATGGCTGGTGTCTCGTTCGTCCACCGCTTGTGAATCTGAATGATGCCGCTAGAAATGACCTTCAAAAAGCCCTAGCTGAGGAAGGTTTTGCAATGGGCACAACGGGAAGGAGCGTATCGGAGTGAGCTTTCTAACGCGCAGAGCGCTTTCGAAAATCCGTAATCTACATGATGTCGAAAGATTGGCCCGGCGCAAGTTGCCACGGCCGATCTTTGGCTATATCGATCATGTGGCGGAAGATGGCAGAACTCAGCGAGCCAACCTGACTGCTTTTGATGCATACAGCTTCTTACCTAAAGCCTTCGTCAATGTCTCACAAATTGATCTGCAAGCTGAGCTGTATGGCAAACGCTACGCGGTACCTTTTGGTATCGCCCCTATGGGTATTAGCTCGCTATCGGCCTATCAGGGGGATCTGGTACTCGCTCGCGCCGCCGCGGTTCGCAACCTTCCGATGATTATGAGTGGGTCATCGTTGGTGCCCATGGAGGAAGTGGCAAAGGTCGAAGGAGCCGATTGGTTCCAGGCCTACCTGCCAGGAACACCGGAAGGCATCGAAGCTTTGATTGAGCGCATTAAGCGGGCCGGTTTCAAAAAGCTCGTAGTAACGCTCGATTATCCCGTGCCTCCCAATCCGGATAATCTTCGCCGGTCGGGGTTTTCATCACCTCTTGAACCTAGCCTCAGGCTCGCGTTCGATGGCTTGATACGCCCTGATTGGCTGTGCAATACCTTCCTACGTACGTTATGGAAGCATGGTATGCCCCATTTCGAGAATAATCACGCTGAACGTGGTGCGCCGGTAATCTCTCGTAAGGCGGCAAGGGATTTCTCTGGACGTCGCCATTTTGACTGGAGTTATCTCGACCTGGTGCGACGCCTGTGGCCAGATACCTTGATCGTTAAAGGCATTCTTAACCCAAACGACGCGGTGCGCGCCCATCGGGCGGGTGTGGATGGCATTATCCTTTCCAATCATGGTGGACGTCAGTTGGACTCGACCATCTCTCCCTTGCAGGTGCTGCCAGAGGTGAAACACCGCATCAGCAATATCCCCATTATGATCGACAGCGGTTTCCGGCGGGGGACGGATGTGATCAAGGCACTAGCGCTAGGAGCCGACTTCGTGTTCGTGGGGCGCCCCTTTAACTATGCTGCGGCCTGCGCAGGCCAAGCGGGCGTAGAGCATGTTGCGGATCTGCTGCAGCGTGAAATAGAACGGGATATGGCCCTGTTAGGCCTTACCAGCCTTTCTCAGCTTGATCCCTCCTGCCTTTACCAGCCAACCATAAATGGGTTGGAACAGCCTTTGGTTAACGCCGTACCTGTTGCTGAAGAGGTTAACTCATGATTATTAACGATATTAAAGCAACAGTGCACTATCACGACGTGCAGGTGCCGGGCGTTGTTGAGTCCGTAGAGAGGCGTATTTTTGTATATGTAGAAGTTTTCACCGATGAAGGGTTGGCCGGCTTTGGGTTAACTGGCGCGATGCTTCCCTGGGCCGTGAAAAGCTGCATTGACCATCATCTGGCTCCTGCGCTCATCGGTAAAAATGCGCTGCATCGTGAGGCAATTCACAGTTATGTTTGGCATCACTTAAATACCCGCGGTTATACCGGCGTGATATCCAATGCGTTGTCAGCCATCGATATCGCCTTATGGGATCTGGCGGGCAAGCGCACTGAGCAATCAATACATGAATTATTGGGTGGTTATCGAGATTGGGCACCGACTTACGCTACCTTTGGTTACCCCTCGCTAGATGATGACCAGTTGGTGGCCCAGGCGAAGCATTTTATTTCAGATGGGCATCGTATTCTTAAGATGGTGGTAGGAGGAAACCCCAATCGAACTTGGCAAGATGATGCCCGTAGAGTTCAACTGGTGCGTGAGGCCATTGGCGAGGATATCGGGCTGATCATAGACGCAAATTGTCGCTTTGATCCCGTGGAAGCTCGCTATTTAGCCACGGCTGTCGAACCCTGTAATTTACTGTGGTTCGAAGAGCCCTTGCATGTCAACGATGTAGATGCACTCCGAGATCTACGTGCCTCTGTCAGAGTGCCTATTGCGGTTGGACAGATGGAAGGCCATCGTTTTCGCTATAGGGATCTTATTGCCAGTCGTGCAGTTGATATCATCCAACCTAATGTGATTTACAATGGGGGCTTTACCGAGTCGCTCAAAGTGGCGCACATGGCTCAGGCATTCAACATGCCAATGTCTAATGGAGGAGGCTGGCCAATTTTCAACATGCATTTATTGTGTAGCGTAATGAATGGAGGGGCAGTGGAGTTTCACTATGGTATTTGGCAGGTAGGGAAGCACTTCTTTACTGGAACACCAGAACTAGCAGAGGGAATTATGCGGCTTACTGGAGAACCTGGTTTGGGCTTCACTCCCAACCATGATGCCCTAGCGGCAGCCCAGGTGGATGAACCACGCCAATTGTTGTCAGAAAGCCACGATGCCCATGGGTACCGAACAGGTGCTTGATCTTATGATAAATAAGGTCCCATTAAGGGCAGGAACATTCACAACCTAAACCCCTCCACAATGTGCTCTGCGAGGCTATCGATGATCGGTGACTGGGTCTGGGAAGTGCGTTGCAGCACGATGGAAGCCTCGGGCAGGGCAGGGTAGCCCTCCTGTTTGCCAAGAATCAGCATGTCGGGAGTAACCAGGCTGTGCATCCAGGCAGAAACGGCCAGCCCGGCGCCGACCACGGCCTGCAAGGTGGCCAGGCTGGGGCTACTGTAAGCCACGCGATAGGTCTTGCCCGCGCGGTCCAGCGCATGACAGGCGTGGCGGCGGCAGAAGCAGGGAGCTTCGAACATGGCCAATGGCACCGGCGTTTGTAGATGGATGGCGTGGTCAGCGGCGGCTACCCAGACGGTCGTCTCGCGTCTTAGCAGCGTGCCGATCTCATCGCCTACCTCCCGGGTCATGATGATCAGGTCGAGGCTGTCCGGGGGCTGTCGCGAAAGCACCGATGAAGGGGCGCAGTGCACCTCGACATCCACCAGCGGCCATGCCTGGGAGAAGGTCTTCAGGATCCCCGGTAGAAAGCGCATGACGTAGTCGTCGGGCACGCCCAGACGCACACGACCCACCATATCGGGCTGGCGCAAGAGCGTCAGCGCCTCCCCCTGTAGCGAGAGAATCTTGCGCGCATAGCTCAGCAGCGTATGGCCTTCGCTGGTCAGCAGTAGCTGCCGATTCTGGCGAACGAAGAGGGGGCGTTGAATGACATCCTCTTCCAGGCGCTTCATCTGCATGCTTACCGCCGACTGGGTGCGGTTGACCGTCTGCGCCGCGCGGGTGAATCCGCCCTGGTCGACAATCGCCACAAAGGTGCGCAGCAGTTCATGATCGATGGTCGGTAACGTTGCCATGAGGTATCAATCTGCTTGATGTTATGAATAAGAAGTATTCGTTGGATTGATTTTAGGCGCTCTTTGATACTTCTTCCACACCCAGAAGGAGAGATCGACATGGAGCGCATCATGACCTGTGTAAACGAGCGTCACGCACTATCAGAGCGGCAGCCGGACGTGGTGGAACGCCGCCGCACCCCTTGGCGGGTCAGGCTGGCGCGATGGCGGCAACTGCGTCGCGAGCGCTATGCACTACAGCAGCTCAACGATGACCTGCTCAAGGACATTGGCTTGAGTCGTGAAGTCGTGCAGCGTGAAGCCAGGCGCCCTTTTTGGGATGATCGCGGCTGGCGTCGTTAAAACAACGTTTATCAAATTTGGTTAATGCACCAATAGTGGGCAAAAAAAGTGCGACTTTAGTCGAGTTGCAGCCGGTTTTTTGCCCATACCGAACCGGCATAGGGTATGCAGAAAAACGCCGTCACAGTTAAATACCGTCATGCGCTGGCCAGCATAACGACAGTCTCATTACGGTAACGGTACGACGCCATGCCCTACGTTCATGACACCCTTGCGCGGCTAGCCAAGAGTAGCCCTGCCCAAACCGAGTTCTATCAAGCCACCGAGGAAGTGCTCGAGTGCTTGCGCCCCCTGTTCGAGCGCTCGCCGCACTATCATCAGCACAGTATCATCGAGCGTATGATCGAGCCTGAACGGCAGATCATGTTCCGCGTCAGTTGGCTGGATGACAAAGGTAGGGTGCAGGTCAACAAAGGGTATCGAGTGCAGTTCAACTCGGCCTTGGGGCCTTATAAAGGGGGGCTGCGGTTTCATCCCAGCGTGACCGCAGGCACCATCAAGTTTCTGGGGTTCGAGCAAATCTTCAAGAACGCGCTGACCGGCCTGGCGATTGGCGGCGGCAAGGGCGGCGCGGACTTCGACCCCAAGGGCAAGTCGGACAACGAGATCATGCGCTTCTGCCAGTCGTTCATGACCGAGCTGTACCGCCACGTGGGGCCCCATAGCGATGTGCCCGCCGGCGATATCGGCGTGGGCGCCCGCGAGATTGGCTATCTGTTTGGCCAGTACAAGCGGCTGACCGGGCGTTACGAAGGGGTGCTGACCGGCAAAGGGCTGAATTGGGGCGGCTCGCTCGGGCGCAAGGAGGCCACCGGCTACGGCGCGGTCTACTTTGCCCAGAACATGCTGGCCGCCCGAGGGGAGAGTCTGGCAGGCAAGACTTGCCTGGTGTCCGGCGCGGGCAACGTCGCCATCTATACCATCGAAAAGCTGCTGGAACTCGGTGCGCTACCGGTGACCTGCAGTGATTCCAAGGGCATGATTCACGACCCGCGAGGCATCGACCTGGGGCTGCTCAAGCGTCTGAAGGAGGTCGAGCGTGTTTCTCTGGAAGCTTATCTGCACGAGCACCCTGAGGCACACTATGTGGCGGCACGGGATTACCCCGCCGATGGCCATGCCGTATGGCGTCTACCGGCGCAGGTAGCGTTTCCTTGTGCCACCCAGAACGAATTGACCGAACAGGATGCCCAGGCGCTGATCGCCAACGGGGTGAGCTGTATCAGTGAAGGGGCCAACATGCCCTCTACCAAGGCGGCAGTGGAGCGCTTTATTGCCGCCAGGCTCGCCTACGGCCCTGGCAAGGCCGCCAACGCCGGTGGCGTGGCCACGAGCCAGCTGGAAATGGCCCAGAACAGCAGCATGGAGCAGTGGTCGCTAGCGAAGGTCGATGACAAGCTCAAGCGCATCATGGCCGATATCTATCAGCAGTGTGCTGACACGGCAGAAGAGTTCGGCGAACCCGGTAACTTGGTGCTCGGTGCCAACATCGCAGGCTTCCGCAAGGTGGCCGATGCCATGATCGAGCAGGGCGTTACCTGATCATGTCGGTGGCCTGGTCGATTGAGTTACCGGGTCACTTTAAATAAGCTATCCTGCATGTAGCGGATATCCACAGTCCTTTCCCTTTGGGGAAGGGCTGTTTTTTATGGTCGGTATCATCAAGGAGAGAGACCATGGGGCAGCGTCCTCCAATCATCATCAACCGTCTCGATGCAGAGCGTCTGCAGCGACTGATCGATCAAGCACCGGAAAAGGATCAGATGGTGGCGGAATTGCTCGAAGAAGAGCTGCTGCGCGGTGAGGTGCTCGACCCGCAGGACATTCCTGATAACGTCGTGAGCATGAATAGCCAGATCCGCTTCACCGACCTGACCCGTGGGCGGCAAATGATCCGCACGCTGGTCTATCCCCATGCGCTGGCCAGCGTGGAAGACGGTATTTCCGTCATGGCGCCGATCGGAGCCGCGCTGATTGGCCTGAAGGTGGGCGATGTCATCGAATGGCCGCTACCCAATGCCACCGACGTGAAGCTGCGGGTGGATGCCATCTTCTGGCAGCCCGAGCGGGAGAAGCAATTCCACCGCTAGGGCGGTCTCGGGCGCGCAAGCCATGCCAGCACAGGTGCTTTGTGGTACCGTGTCGGCACCTCGAAGGCTGCATGAGCTGGTTGCACGTTATGGATGTCAAACAACGGATTATTGCGCGCCTGGCGTCAGAGCTGGGCGTACGACCTGAACAAGTCCTGGCCACGGTGGAATTGCTGGATGGCGGTGCCACCGTGCCCTTCATCGCCCGCTACCGCAAGGAAGTGACCGGCGCGCTGGACGATACTCAACTGCGCCAGTTGGATGAGCGCCTGCGTTACCTGCGCGAACTGGAAGAGCGGCGCGAAGCCGTGCTGGCGGCCATCGATGAACAAGGCAAGCTGGACCCCGCGCTCAAGGCCACCATCGAGGCCGCCGACACCAAGCAGCGCCTGGAAGACCTCTACCTCCCGTTCAAGAAAAAGCGCCGCACCAAAGCCCAGATTGCCCGGGAAGCCGGTCTCGAACCTCTGGCGGATGTGCTGCTGGCCGACCCCACCCTCGACCCGGAAAACGAAGCGGCACGCTACCTGCGCCCGGCAGAAGGGGAAGTACCGGCCATCGAAGATGCCAAGGCCGCCCTCGACGGTGCCAAGCAGATTCTGATGGAGCGCTTTGCCGAAGACCCCGAGCTGATCGGCCAGCTGCGTGAGCGGCTCTGGCAGGAAGGCGAGCTGAGCGCCCGGGTGCTGGAAGGCAAGCAGCAGGAAGGCGCCAAGTTTTCGGATTACTTCGAGCACGACGAAAAACTCGCCAAGGTGCCCTCGCACCGGGCGCTGGCCATGTTCCGTGGCCGCAACGAAGGGATTCTGGGGCTGGCCATTCGCTTGCCCGGTGAAGAAGACGCCCCGGTGCATCCTGCCCAGGTGGCCATTGCCCGTCAGGTCGGTATTCGCGATGAAGGGCGCCCGGCCGACAAGTGGCTGGGCGAAGTGGTGCGCTGGACCTGGCGTGTCAAACTCTACACCGCACTGGAAACCGAGCTGCTGGGCCGCCTGCGCGAACAGGCCGAGCAGACCGCCATCGATGTCTTTGCTGCCAACCTGAAAGACCTGCTGCTGGCGGCCCCGGCGGGGCAGAAAGTCACCCTGGCGCTGGACCCCGGCCTGCGTACCGGCTGCAAGGTAGCGGTCATCGATGCCACCGGTCAGTTCATCGACCAGGCCACCATTTACCCCCACGCTCCCCAGAACCGCTGGAGCGAATCGCTGGAGGTGCTGGCGCGGCTGGTCAAGCAGCATCGCGTGCAGCTGATTGCCGTGGGCAACGGAACCGCCAGCCGTGAAACCGACAAGCTGGCCGGGGAACTGGTGAAGGCGCTGGCGCCCGCGCAGTCGCTGAGCAAGGTCATGGTGTCGGAGGCCGGGGCATCGGTGTACTCGGCGTCGGAATACGCGGCCCGTGAGCTGCCCGACCTCGACGTCACCATCCGGGGGGCAGTCTCGATTGCCCGCCGCCTGCAGGACCCGCTGGCCGAGCTGGTGAAGATCGAGCCCAAATCCATCGGGGTAGGCCAGTATCAGCACGACGTCTCTCAGGTGCAGCTCTCGCGCAGCCTGGAAGCCGTCATCGAAGATTGTGTGAACGCGGTGGGCGTGGACCTCAACACGGCCTCCAGCGCATTGCTCTCCCGAGTGGCTGGCTTGAGCGCCGCGATGGCCGAAAACATCGTCGCGCAGCGCAACCTGCAGGGTGCCTTCAAAAGCCGCAAGGAGCTGCTCGGCGTCAGCCGTCTGGGGCCCAAGACGTTCGAACAGTGTGCCGGTTTCCTGCGCATCAGCAATGGCGACAACCCGCTGGATGCCAGCGCCGTCCACCCAGAGGCCTATACTCTGGTCGAGCGCATCGCCAAGCAAAGCGGGCGTGACCTCAAGGGCCTGATTGGCGACAGCGCCACCCTCAAGGCGCTGAAGCCCGCCGATTTCGCCGATGAGCGCTTCGGGGTGCCCACCGTCAGCGACATTCTCAAGGAGCTGGACAAGCCAGGCCGAGACCCGCGCCCGGAGTTCAAGGCGGCGGAGTTCCGCGAAGGCGTGGAAACGCTCAAGGACCTCACCCTGGGCATGGTGCTGGAAGGCACGGTGACCAACGTGACGCACTTCGGCGCGTTCGTGGATATCGGGGTTCATCAGGATGGCCTGGTGCATATCTCGGCCTTGTCCGAGCGTTTCATCGACGACCCGCGCAGCGTGGTCAAGGCGGGCGACATCGTCACCGTCAAGGTGATGAGCGTCGATATTCCCCGCAAGCGAGTCGGGCTTTCCATGCGTCTCAGCGATGAACCAGAGCAGCCTGAACAAAGCGGTAGCCGCGCCGCTCAGGAGCCGCGCAATCCTGCGCGCAGCAGCCGGCAATCGGGCCAGCGCCAGGGGCAGCAGCAGGGCAATGCACCGGCGGCCATGGGCGCCCTGGGTGCTGCGTTGTTGAAGGCCAAGCGGGGCAAATAGTCGCGTGTCTTGAAAAACACAGGGTTGCCGCCATATCCTGCCCACTATTCCCTATCAGGTAGGATACAGCTCATGGTCACGCCCGCCGGTTTCCACAAGGCCTGCGTCATGCAGGCCTTATCAACAAGGAGTGTTCACCTTGTCTGAACCACTCACGGTGCCTACGTCGCTGACCGCTCAGGTCGAGCGCCTGCTCCCCAGCGCCCGTCTGGGTCGTTTGGGGCGGCTGCGTCGCGGGCTAGAAAAAGAGGGGCTGAGGGTCGATGCGCAGGGCCATATCGCACAGACCCCACACCCCCAGGCGCTGGGCTCCAAGCTGACCCACCCGCACATCACCACCGACTACTCCGAAGCGCTGCTGGAGTACATCACCCCGGTGTATTCGGAACCCAAGGAGGCTCTGGCCTTCCTGTCCGATCTGCATACCTTTACCTATCACCACCTCGATAACGAGTGGATCTGGCCTGGCAGCATGCCTTCCCGGCTCTCCGGTAACGACAGCGTGCCGATTGCCGACTACGGCAGCTCCAACGTGGGCACCATGAAGCACGTTTACCGCAAAGGGCTCGACGTGCGCTACGGGCGGATCATGCAAGCCATTGCCGGGGTGCACTACAACGTCTCGCTGCCTGAAGACATGTGGTACGCCCTGCGCGAGATGGAAAAAGCCACCCACGTACCGTTCAACGACTACCGTTCGACGCGCTACTTTGGCTTGATTCGTCACTTCCGTCGCCATAGCTGGCTGCTGCTCTATCTATTCGGTGCGTCTCCCGCCGTGGACAAGAGCTTCCTGCCCAGCGGGCAGGTGCCGGACAAGCTGCAGCCGCTCGGTGACGATACTTATATCGCCCCCTACGCTACCACGCTGCGCATGTCCGACCTGGGGTATCAGAACAAGGTCCAGTCGCAGCTGAAAATCTGCTTCAACTCGCTCTCCAACTACGTCAACACCCTGCGCCATGCGATTTCCACACCGTGGCCCGATTATGAAGCGCTGGGCGTTCGGCAAGGCGATGAGTGGCAGCAGCTCAATGCCAATATTCTGCAGATCGAGAACGAATACTACAGCGATATTCGCCCCAAACGCGTGGCGCGGCACAACGAAACCCCGAGCCAGGCACTCGAAGCTCGTGGCGTCGAATACATCGAAGTGCGCTGTCTGGACCTCAACCCCTTCGATCCGCTGGGCGTCACGGAAGTGCAGATGCGCTTCGTCGACACCTTCCTGATGTGGTGTCTGCTCAGTGACAGCCCCTGGATTTCCGATGAAGAGTGTGACCGCCTGGATGACAACCGTCGCCTGGTGGTGGAGCGTGGGCGTGACCCTGAGCTGCGTCTCGTGCGTCAGGGGGAATCGGTGACGCTCCCCGAGTGGGGCGAGCAGATCTTCGCGGAAATGGCCGAGGTCGCTCGGCTGCTGGACGCCGTGGAAGACGACGCCCCCCATGCGGCCGCCCTGGCGGCGCTACAGCCCCGTTTGCGCCAGCCCGAGCTGACGCCCTCTGCGCAACTGCTGGCGAAGCTGCAATCCGGCAACGGCTCGCTCAGCGAGACTCTGCTGGGCATGGCCCAGGAACAGGCAGAGGCCTTGAAGAGCACCCCCATGCTGCGCTCACGGGAAGCGCTGCTGGCACAGCTCATCGACACCTCGCACCAGCAGCAGCGTGATATCGAAGCCGCGGATCAAGAAAGCTTCAGCACCTTCCTGGAAACCTACTTCACCAAGGCGCGGGAATCGCGAGCGCTATCGGCCATTACACCTGAGGATGGGCAATGACCTCATCAGCTATTCGTCCGGTCGCGCTACTCGGCGTCGCCTTTTGTATCCTGATGATGGCCGTGGCGCTAGGACTGGAGCACATTGGCGGGCTGGAGCCTTGCCCGCTGTGCATCTTCCAGCGTGTCGCGGTCATCGCCGCCGGGCTAGTGCTGGCCGTGGCTGCCATCCACAACCCCCGCGGCCGTTTCGGCAAGGGGCTATATGGCGTGCTCAGCCTGGCGGCGGTGGGTACCGGGGCGTTCATTGCAGGCCGCCATGTCTGGCTACAGGGCCTGCCCGCCGATGAAGTGCCCAGCTGTGGCCCCGGCCTGGAATACATGATGGATATTCTGCCCATGCAGGACGTCGTGGCCATGGTGCTCACCGGCTCCGGCGAGTGCGCGGAAATCGATTTCATGCTGCTGGGGCTGTCGCTGCCTGGCTGGACGCTGGTCGGGTTCGTCATTCTCGCCCTGGTGCCGTTACGTATGTTATGGCTGGCCGTGACGGGGCAGGGTACGTTAGCCAAGCGTTGATTATTCAAGGCACACTCGGCAGTATCAAGGAAATCGTGCCCGCCTGCATTGACAGGGCTAGAAGGAACAGCGAGTCTAGCCCTGATGAAGGCGGCTATCAGCAAGGAGAAGCCCCATGCTCGAAGATTGCAAAAATGCCCTGGAGCGCTGGGGGGGCGTACACAGCCTGATCGACCGCTGGCTGGATCAACGGCGCGCACTACTGGTCAGCTTCATTGAGCTCAAGGAAGCCTGCGATGCGGAACTCGAAGCCGTCAGCAAGGCTCGCATCGACACCTTCAGCGAGCTGCTGATGGATTACATCAGCGCGGGCCACTTCGAGATCTACCCCCAGTTGGCCGAAGAAGCCAAGGCCTTCGAAGATGAAGGAGCCCTGCAAATCGCGGCCCTGTTGCTGGAAAGGCTCGAAATGTCTACCGCCATGGTGCTGGAGTTCGACGAAGACTTCGCCACCTCGGTACGCTGCCAGCAAAACCTGGCCCGGCTGCCCGCCTGGATCGACCGACTCGCCAAAGGGCTCACCGAACGCTTCGCCCTGGAGGACCAGCTCATCGCACGCCTCCACGCAGCCCACAGCCCCCAACAGATCAAATCTCCCGCTTAATGCCGCGCCCCTGTAGCGCGGCGTAACGAAAGAGCGAGAGCAACGAGCGAAAGAGGCACCCGCAGCGGCGGCCCGGCGCGAAGGCGGCGCCAGCCGCCCCGATAGTGCCACCGAACCGACCGCACCCTCGAATCACAAAACGCCACCACCACCCCCGGTGCCCTCATCGGCAACGCTCTGCGCGTTGCTTCGCGGGTGCGCTCCGCTTACGCCGCGCTACGATATGTCGCCAACATTGGGTATGGGGGCACGGGCACGGATACCCCCGTAGCGCGGCGTAACGACTGAGCGAGAGAAACGAGCGAAAGAGGCACCCGCGGAGGCGGCGCCAGCCGCCCTGATGACGCCACCGAACCCACCGCGCCCTCGAATCACAAAACGCCACCGCCACCCCCGGCGCCCTCATCGGCAACGCTCTCCGCGTTGCTTCGCGGGTGCGCTCCGCTTACGCCGCGCTACGGTATGTGCCCACACCAACCCCAATACGTCACCACGGCAAATCGAGCCACACCAACCCCAATACGTCACCACGGCAAATCGCGGCACACCCGTAGCGCGGCGTAACGAAAGAGCGAGAGCAACGAGCGAAAGAGGCACCCGCGGAGGCGGCGCCAGCCGCCCTGATGGAGCCACCGAGCCGAACGCGCACTCGAATCACAAAACGCCACCGCCACCCCCGTCGCCCCCATCGGCAACGCTCTCGCGTTGCTTCGCGGGTGCGCTCCGCTTACGCCGCGCTACGGGTGCGGCGCCAACGATGCAAATGGGGTTGCCCGTAGCGGGGTGGGGCGCGTTTTATCCGAGATCTTTCTCCCGCCGTAAGCGGCCGCCGATCACCAGCATGCAGGGGGTGAGCAGTAGGGTGAGGAAGGTGGCGAACGTCAATCCACCGGCGATGGCGCTGGACATTTGTGTCCACCACTGGGCGGAGGGGGCGTTGAACCCGAGCGCGGGGGTGAAGAGGTTGACGTTGACTCCCAGTACCATGGGCATCAGCCCCAGCACGGTGGTGATGGCGGTCAGCAGGACGGGGCGCAGGCGCAGGCAGCCTGCTTCCAGGGCTGCCTGAGGAGGTGGCATGCCGTCGCGGCGCAGCTCGTTGTAGGTATCGATCAAGACGATATTGTTGTTGACCACGATGCCCGCCAGCGCGATCACGCCCATGCCTACCATGACGATGCCAAAGGCCTGGCCGGTGATCAGCAGGCCCATGAGTACGCCCGCCGTGGAGAACACGATGGCGGACAACACCAGCGCGGCCTGGTAATAGCTGTTGAACTGGGTCACCAGAATCAGCGCCATCAATCCTACGGCAATCAGGAAGGCACTGATCAGAAACTGCATCGACTCCTGCTGATCCTCCTGTTCGCCAGCCACATTGACCATCAGGCCATCCGGTAGTTGGCCTTGGCCAGCGGTCAGCAGGGCTCTCAGGCGCTCATCGGCCAGGTAGCCGGGCGCCAGATCCGCTTCCAACGTAATCGCGCGGCGGCCATCGATGCGGTTCAATGTCCCCACCTTGGGCGCCGGGGCGATTTCCACGAAATGAGAAATCGGCACCTGCCCACGGGAGGTGTTGATGGTGAGCCGCTCCAGTTGGTCCAGCGTGCGCCAGTGTTCCGGAAGGCGTACGCGAATATCGACCTCGTCACTCACCGTGGGAGGGCGGTAGCTGGCCACCTGCAGGCCGGTGGTGAGCAGTTGAACCGCGCTGCCAATGGTGGTGATGTCGGTGCCCATGCGGGCGGCGGCCTCACGGTCCACGGTGATCTGCCACTCCACCCCTGGCAGGCTGCGGTTGTCCTGAATATCCACGAAGCCGCCCAGCTCGCGCATCAACCGGGTGAGTTGATCGACCCCCGCATCGGCAACGTCCGGGTCCGTGGCGCTGACTTCCAGCACGATGGGTTTGCCGCCGCCGGGGCCCATTTCCTGCTCGCGGAATTCCAGGGTGATCCCCGGAATATCTGCCGTGCGCTCGGCCATGTCCGCCAGGATGGTGCGTGCCGGACGGCGCTGATACCAGTCAATGAACTGAAACTGCAGCATGCCGACCACGTCGCTGCCCATCTGCTGGTCGGGCACTGCAAAAGAGCGTGCGTAGAGAGCCTCCACTTCACCCAGGCCGCCCAGGCGCTGCTCCACGCGGCGCAAAATAGCGTCGGTTTCCTGAGCGGAAAAATCGCCCCGGGCGCGCACCAGCACCTGGGCGCTATCGGGTTCGACGTTGGGGAAGAAATCCACGCCGTGGTTGAACCGCGCATAGCCGGTATACAGCAGTGCGATCAGCAGCAGGGCGAAGGCCAGCACCCAGCCGGGGTAGCGCAGCAATCGGCTCAGCAAATGGCGGTAGCCTCGGCCCATCGCAGTGCTTTCATCCAGAGGCCCAGTGCCTGCACCGCTGGCCTTGGCGGTACGGGTAAACAGCCGCCCAAGCGTGGGCAGGAAGATGAGCGCCATGACCAGCGAGGCCAGCAGGCACAGAATCACCGTGGCGGGCAGGTACTTCATGAACTGGCCGACGACGCCGGGCCAGAACAGTAGCGGTAGAAACACCGCCAATGTGGTTGCCGTGGAGGCAATCACCGGCCAGCTCATCCGCGACGCGGCGTTCAGCCACGCCTGATGAGCCGTCAGCCCCTCGTGCAGATGGCGGTCGGCAAGCTCGCTGACCACGATGGCACCGTCCACCAGCATGCCCGCCACCAGAATCAGCGCAAACAGCACTACGATGTTGAGAGTGAAGCCAAAGGCCCAGACCAGCAGAATGCCGGTCAGGAAAGCCCCTGGAATGGTCAGTCCGACCAGCAGTGCCATACGCCAGCCCATCACGGCGACCACCACGACCAGTACCAGCACCACCGCAGTCAGCACGTTGTTGAGCAGTTCGGAGAGCATGTTCTGCACGGTGACCGACTCGTCCAGGATGGTCGTCACCCGTAGCTGCTCGGGTAACAGCGTTTGCGCCTCCGCAAAGCGGTCCCGCACGGCGTCGATGGTGGCGATGATGTTGGCCCCGGCGCGTTTGGAGATTTCCAGCACCACGGCAGGCTGGCCGTCGATACGCGCAAAGCCTTCGGGCTCTTTGTAGGTGGGGTGAATCCAGGCCACGTCACCGAACGTGACCACTTGCTCGCCCTCTACTTTCACGGGCATGTTCATCACGTCTTCCAGGGCAGCGATGATGCCGGGCACCTTCAGCGCCAGCCTGCCTGCGCCAGTATCCAGGCTGCCGGCGGCCACCAGCCGATTGTTGCGCGAGACCTGGTTGAACAAGGCATCGAAATCGACCCCGTAACTCTCCAGCACCAGCGGGTCCACGACGATTTCCAGCAGGTCTTCACGGTCACCGGCAATGTCCACCTCCAGCACGTCGGCAATGCCTTCGATCTCCTCCTTCAGGCGGCGGGCGATGGCAATGCGTTCGCGGGTGTCCAGCTCCCCTGAAAGGCCGATGCTCAAGACCGGGAACTCCGAGACATTGACCTCCATGACCCTCGGTTCGTCGGCTTCGGTGGGCAGGCTGCTACGCGCAATGTCTACTCGTTCCCGCACGTCGGAAAGCGCCGTGTCCGGATCGAAGCCCGGGTCGAACTCCAGCGTGACGGAGCCATGCCCCTCGCTGGACTGCGCCGTGAACTTGCGCAGCCCGGCAATGCCCCGCAGCTCCTGTTCCATCGGGCGAATCAGCAGCCGTTCGCCATCTTCCGGGCTGACCCCCTCCAGCGAGAGCGAGACATAAATGATCGGGATGGTGACGTCCGGGTTGGCTTCCTTGGGGATCACCTGCCAGGCCGTGAGCCCCGCCAGCAGCAGCCCGACCAGTAGCAGCAGGGTGGTGCGCGTATGGGTCAGCGCGGCATTAATGAGTGATCGCATGACCACCTTCCTGGGCAGGCACGGGGGTGACTTCCTCGCCAGGGCTGACCAGGCCAGCCCCCAATGTAATCAGCGTGACCGGGTCGGGCAGGCCGCTGACATAGGCGCGCTGGGTGTCGGCACTGATCAGCTCCACGGCAGACTGCACCACGCGGTTTTCGGCATCCAGGTGCCGAATGGCCAGCTGGCCCCGCTCATCCAGGCTGAACAGCGCAGGGGAAAGCGTATGCACGGCGCGAGGGGGCAGGGTGATGGTCAGCTCGGCGCTACCGCCTGCCAGCCGCTGGCGCTCGGGGTTGTCGAGGATGACTTCCACATAGAACGTCCGAGTCGCTTCATCGGCACGGCGGCTGATATAGCTCACTTCGCCGGTCAGTTCGCCGCCATTCAACAAGCGGGCCGTCACCGGCAGCCCTTCGCTCAGAGTGCCTACCTGCTGCTGGGACACCCAGGCCTCTCCTTTCAGGCGACGGTCATCGACCAGACGCGCCCACTCTTCTCCGGGCTGCAGCAGGTCGCCGATTTCCACCTGTACTCGGTCCAGCACGCCTTCGAACGGAGCGCTGGGGCGGGTATCGCGTAGCTGCTTCTCCAGTTGAGCCACCTGGGCCGCGCTGGCGCTGAGTGCGCTTTGCAAGCGCAGCAGCTCGGGCTGGGAAATCAGCTCGCGACGGCGCAGGTTCTGGGCCCCCGCGTACTCGGCCTGCGCCAGGGCCAGCTCATCGCGTGCCTGCTGCAGGCGCTCTGGCAGGGCATCGCTCTCCAGTACCAGCAGCGTCTCGCCCGGTTGAACGCGCTCGCCTTGGGTGATGGGGGCTTCCGCCACCAGGCCCGCCACGTTGGCGCGCAATACCGCCTCGCGAGCGGCCGCCAGCTGGCCTTGAACGACCACCTGAGGAATGTAGAGCGTGCTGGGCTGGGTCGAGACCTCCACCCGAGCCAAGGTCTCGCCGTTGCTCTCGCGGTTTTCTACAGGGGCGGACTGAAAACGCTGAAAGTCGCCCAGGGCAAGCCATACCACCAGGGCCAGCACCAGCAGGCTAGCCAGTGCATAAGAGGGGGGGATTCTTCGCATGAGGAGTCACTGTTCCAAATAAAGAGGGGCTCGCAACCCGTCACACCATAGCGCAAGTGCTGCCGCTCAGCGAGTACCAAGCCGCCGCGCGAATGGGTAGTAGTCTCAAGTCTGATTGAGTTTTTAGGCGTGTGGGCATAACATCGGTGCGCGAATCTTTACCGGGCGAACCTTCACTAGGCGAACCATCAAGGAGCAATGATGAAAGATCCAGTACGTATTGCGATTACCGGCGGTGCCGGCCAGATCAGCTACTCTCTTATTTTCCGCATTGCCGCTGGCGACATGCTGGGGCCGGATCAGCCTGTCATTCTCCAGCTTCTCGAAATTCCTCAGGCCATGGATGCGCTCAACGGCGTAGTCATGGAAGTGAACGACTGTGCGTTCCCGCTGGTGCAAGATATCGTCGCCACCGACGACCCCAACGTGGCGTTCAAGGATGCCGACTTCGCTCTGCTGGTAGGTGCTCGTCCGCGTGGCCCCGGCATGGAGCGTAAAGACCTGCTGGAAGCCAACGCCGCTATCTTCTCCGTACAAGGTAAAGCGCTGAACGACCACGCCAGCCGTGATGTGAAAGTGCTGGTCGTCGGCAACCCGGCCAACACCAACGCGCTGATCGCCTCCTGCAACGCGCCGGACCTGGACGCTGGCCAGTTCACCGCCATGACCCGTCTGGACCACAACCGCGCCCTGACGCAGCTGGCACAGAAGACCGGCAAGCACGTCACCGACGTCGAAAACATGATCATCTGGGGCAACCACAGTGCCACCCAGTACCCGGACCTGGCCCAGTGCAAGGTAGACGGCAAAGCCGCTTTCGATCTGGTCGAGCGCGACTGGTACGAAAACGACTTCATCCCGACCGTACAGCAGCGCGGTGCCGCCATCATCAAGGCACGCGGCGCCTCGTCTGCCGCCTCCGCTGCGTCTTCCGCCATCGACCACATGCGTGATTGGGCGCTGGGCTGCGACGGTATCGTCAGCATGGCCATCCCCTCCGACGGCAGCTACGGCATCGCCGAAGGCATCATCTACTCCTACCCGGTGCGCTGCCAGGGTGGCAAGTACGAAATCGTACAAGGTTTCGAACTCGATGCGTTCAGCAAAGAGAAGATGCAAGCCACGGAAAAAGAACTGCGCGAAGAGCGCGCTGCCGTCGAGCACCTGCTCGGCTAAGCACGCCGTTTGGCACCCGCCAACCGCACCCACCCCGCAAGCCATGCTTGCGGGGTTTTTTTATGCTCAGCGTAATGGGCTGGGATGGATAGTTATGTCGCTTGCGGGATAGCTTGAGTGGGTGACCCCGTAGCGCGGCGTAAGCGGAGCGCACCCGCGAAGCAACGCGTGGAGCGTTGCCGATGGGGGCATGGTGGGTGGCGGTGGCGTTTTGCGGTTCGAGAGCGTGTTGAAGTCGGTGGCTTCATCGGGGCGGCTGGTGCCGCCTTCGCGCCGGGCCGCCGCTGCGGGTGCCTCTTTCGCTCGTTGCTCTCGCTCAATCGTTACGCCGCGCTACGGGGGGCCTCGATTTGCCGTGGTGACGTATTCGGGTTGGTGTTGGCGATGTGATCGGGGTGGTTTATACGTTGGGGTGATGTGGGCGCATACCGTAGCGCGGCGTAAGCGGAGCGCACCCGCGAAGCACCCCGATAGGGGTGCCGGTGGTGGCAATGGCTTGGTACGCATGACGATAGGGTTGTCGCCACACCATTCAATGCGAGACGCTTACCTCAATCCCGTAAGCTCATGATGCGCCAATGACGTGCTTCGGCCACTTGGCGCAGGGTATCGTCAGGGTCTACGGCAACGGGGTTGTCGACCACTTCTAGTAGCGGCAGGTCGTTGTGTGAGTCGCTGTAGAACCACGCATCATCGAGGGTGCAGTCCTGGTCTTCCAACCATGCTTCCAAACGCGTGACTTTGCCTTCTCGGAAGCTGGGCACCCCGGCCACGCGTCCGGTATAGCGGCCATCGACCATTTCGGGGTCGACGGCAATCAGATCATCCACGCCCAGCCGCTCGGCAATCGGGCCAGTGATGAAACGGTTGGTGGCCGTAATGATCAGCAGCGTATCGCCCTTGGTGCGGTGGCGGGCCAGCAGCTCTTCGGCCTTGGGCAGAATATGCGGCTCGATCTTGCTAATCATAAACTGTTGGTGCCAGGCAGCAAGCTGTTCCGGGCTGTTGTCAGCCAGGGGTTTCAGCGCCAGCGCCAGAAACGCCATCATGTCCAGCGTGCCCGCATTATAGTCGGCCAGGAAGCGCTCGTTGGCCTCGCGGTAGGCCACTGGGTCCACCGCCCCTTGCTCTACCAGGAACTCCCCCCAGGCATGATCGCTATCGATGGATAGCAGCGTATTATCCAGGTCGAAAATGGCCAGACTCACGGCGCTCCCCTTGGTGGTTGATGTTGGTGAGATGTTCGCGGCACAAAGCGCCGGATTATCGCAGAGTCGCCTGGCTTTCACCACTTGGCGTTATCAGTCAGCGCGTAAAACCTCGTACTTTGAGTGCGAGGATGGATAGCGCGGCGTCCGGCAGGACGCCTTGTGCCTTGCAACCTTACATAAAACACGATAATTTGTAAGATATGATAACCGAACGCGCTTTCAAATACCGCTTCTACCCCACGCCAGAGCAGGCAACCCTGCTGGCGCGAACGTTTGGGTGCGTGCGGTTTGTCTGGAACGCGGTGCTGCGCTATCGCACCGATGCGTTCTATCAGCGTCAGGAAAAAATCGGTTACACCGACGCCAGCGCGTTTTTGACACAGTTAAAAAAGCAGCCTGACACCGCCTTTCTGGCCGAGGTCAGTTCGGTGCCACTGCAACAATGCCTGCGCCACCAACAAACCGCTTTCAAGAATTTCTTTGCCAAGCGGGCGCGGTATCCCAGCTTTAAATCCAAAAAGCACCGCCAGTCGGCAACGTTTGCCAGTTCAGCGTTTTCCTACCGTGACGGTAAAATCACCCTGGCTAAATGCAGTGAACCGCTGAGCATTCGCTGGAGCCGTGAGCTTCCTTCTGCCCCAGGCACCGTCACGGTATCCAAGGACGCCGCAGGCCGTTACTTCATTAGCTGTCTTTGCAAAGTGGACACCGACGCCCTCCCTATAACGCCGAAGATGGTCGGTATCGACCTGGGACTGAAAGACCTCTTTGTGACCAGCGACGGAATGCGGGTTAACAATCCCCGCCATACGGCACGCTATGCCCGTAAACTGGCGCGGGCGCAGCGCCAGCTATCACGTAAGCGGAAAGGCTCCAATAACCGCGCCAGGGCGCGGTTAAAGGTCGCCAAATGCTACGCCAAAATTGCCGACACTCGGCTAGACCGCCTGCATAAACTCACTCGCCAGATCGTTAACGAGAACCAAGTGATCGCAGCGGAGAGTTTGCAGGTGAAGAACATGGTCAAAAATCCCCATCTCTCTAACGCCATCAGTGATGTTGGCTGGGGGGAGCTGGTGCGCCAGCTTGACTACAAAGCGGCTTGGGCCGGACGCCAGTTCGTCCAGATCGACCGCTGGTACCCAAGCTCAAAACGCTGCCATGGCTGTGGATTTGTCATGGAATCGCTGCCACTAAATATTCGCATGTGGGATTGCCCAGGCTGTGGCACCGAAGGCATTGACCGTGACCTCAATGCCGCCCGCAACATCCTACAAGCTGGCACCGCGCTATTAGCTGGTGCCGAGCGTTGAAGTAACTACCGAGGGGCACTCGGGAATTAACGCCTGTGGAGTTTGTGTAAGACCGGCAATGCCAAGGCATTGAGGGCAACGGACAGCGAAGCAGGAACCAGGAAGGCAACAACCTGGGAATCCCCTTCCTTTCCGCCGCGAGGCGGCAGCGCAAGCTGAGGGAGGGGAGGATGTCAAATTGTATTGATACGGTTGACTCCCTTGTGGAAAAATGGGGACAACTGAAAATTTATGAAGGTGATGTCCGTGATCGACGTTGACGGCTTTCGCCCCAATGTTGGCATCATTATTGCCAATAGCCAGGGGCAACTGCTTTGGGCGCGTCGTGTAGGACAAAATGCGTGGCAATTCCCCCAGGGAGGCATCAAGGCAAGCGAGACTCCACAACAAGCACTTTTTCGTGAGCTTCACGAAGAAATCGGCCTGACCGCCGACGATGTTGATATTGTCGCCTGCACCCGGGGCTGGCTGCGCTACCGTCTGCCACGACGCATGATTCGTACCCACTCAAGGCCAGTCTGCATCGGCCAAAAACAGAAGTGGTTTTTACTGCAAATTCGCTGCCAGGAAAACCGGATTTGCATGACGGCGACACCCAAGCCGGAATTCGATGGTTGGCGATGGGTGAGCTACTGGTACCCGCTGGGTCAAGTGGTGCCCTTTAAAAGAGAGGTTTATCGACGCGCGTTACGAGAGCTGTCTCCCCGCGTTCAACGGTTGGCACAAGATAATGAAGGATGACGTGCGCGTCACTGCTGGAAGTCGGCAGTGGGCTATAGCCGGACACTTCCTCAGCGAGGCAAACAACAGTGAATAGTAAAATGTCGATGCTTGAGGTGCTACGACGCGTGATTCAGGAAGTGAATGGCGCGCGCAACCTCGATGCCGCGCTGTCCACCATGGTACGTCGTATCCGCAAGGCCATGCAGACGGACGTCTGCTCGTTCTACCTGTATGACAAAGAGCTGGAGTCGCTGGTGCTGATGGAAACCATCGGCCTGCGCACTCAGGCCGTGGGGCGAGTCATTCTGCCACTGGGCGAGGGCCTGGTGGGGTTGGTAGCCAAGCGCAGTGAGCCTCTCAACCTGGAAGATGCGCAGTCGCACTCGCACTTCCGCTATTTCGAGGCCACCGGGGAGGAGCGCTACTGCAGCTTTCTCGGCGTGCCGATCATCCACCAGCGTCACATGCTGGGCGTGCTGGTAGTGCAGCAGGCGGAAAAACGCCGCTACGATGACGAAGACGAAGCCTTTCTGGTCACCATGGCAGCCCAGTTGGCCGGCGTGCTGGCCCATGCCCTGGCCACTGGCCACCTCAACCGCCCCGCGCTGCCCGGTGGCCAGGCCATGTTCAAGGGCGTGGCCGCGTCGCCTGGCATGGCCATGGGTGAAGCGGTGGTCATCACCCCGCCCGCCGACCTCAACAGCGTGCCAGACCTGATCCCCAGCGATCAGGAGTATGAAATCGCCCGCCTGAAAGAAGCCATCGGCAAGACCCGCGACGAAATCCGCGCGGCGGCCGAGCGGCTGGTCAACCGTATCTCTTCCCAGGAGCTGGCGCTGTTCGATGTCTACCAGCAGATGCTGGGCGAGGCAGCGCTTTCGGAAGAGGTCGAAAAACGCATCCGTGAAGGGCAGTGGGCGCCGGGGGCGTTGGCCGATGTGGTGCGCCGTCACGTGCAATACCTGGAGCGGGTCGATGACGACTACCTGCGTGAACGGGCGGCGGATATTCGCGACCTGGGCCGCCGCGTGCTGGCGCATCTTCAGGAAGATACGCCCGCCACCCCGGAAATCTACCCGGACGACGCCATTCTGGTGGGCGATGAAATCAGCGTGGCGATGTTGGGCGAAGTGCCCCGCGACAAGCTCAAGGGGCTGGTCTCGGTGCGCGGCTCCAGCACCTCGCATGTGGCCATCGTCGCCCGTGCCATGGGTATCCCCACCGTGCTGGGCATGATGGATTTGCCGCTGCCCCGCCTGAACGGCGCGCCTGTGGTGCTGGATGGCCACCGTGGGCGGCTGTTCGTGCGGCCCATGGCGGAGCTCAAGGCTCGCTACGCTAGCCTGATTGCCGAAGAGAAAGTGCTCAGTGAGGTGTTGGCCCACGAGCAGGACCTGCCCAGCGAAACCCCGGATGGCCACGGCATCCCGCTGATGGTGAACACCGGCCTGGCGGTGGATGCGTCTGCCATGCTGAAAAGCCGGATTGGTGGGGTAGGGCTCTATCGCACCGAAGTACCGTTCATGATCACCGAGCGCTTTCCCGGCGAAAAAGAGCAGATGCGCATGTACCGCGAGCAGTTGGCAGGCTTTGCGCCGCTGCCGGTGGTCATGCGCACGCTGGATATCGGCGGCGACAAGGATTTGCCCTACTTCCCCATCGAAGAGGCCAACCCCTTTTTGGGCTGGCGCGGCATGCGCGTCACCCTCGACCATCCTGAAGTGCTGATGGTGCAGCTGCGCGCCATGCTCAAGGCCTCTCAGGATCTGAACAATCTCCACGTTCTGTTCCCGATGATTACCAACGTCGAAGAGGTGGATGAAGCCATTCGCTTGCTCGACCGTGCCATCATCGAGCTGGGCGAAGAGGGCATCCAAGTGGAGCGGCCCAGCGTGGGGGTCATGATCGAAGTGCCCGCCACCATCTATCAGATGGATGCGCTGGCCAAGCGGGTGGACTTCTTCTCGGTGGGCAGTAACGATCTCACCCAGTACCTGCTGGCGGTGGACCGCAACAACGCACGGGTATCCAGCCTCTACGATGCGCTGCACCCAGCGCTGCTGGGCGCGCTGGTCGAGCTGTCTCAGGATGCCCGGCGGCTGAACAAACCCATTTCGCTGTGTGGCGAGCTGGCCGGGGACCCGGCAGGGGCGCTGCTGCTGATGGCCATGGGCTTCAATAGCCTCTCCATGAACGCTCCCAGCCTGCCCAAGGTGCGAGCAGCCATTCGGCGTGTCACCCTGGCTGATGCGCAAACGCTGCTCAAGGAGATCATGCAGCTGGATACACCTTCCCAGGTACATGCCCATCTCAACCAGCGCTTCGACGAGTGGCAGCTTTCCCACCTGCTTCCCCCTAGGGATTAATACCCCCTGTAGGCGGGCGTTGCCAACGTGGTCTCACCCTGAAAACGGCCGAGGGGCCCAAAACGCTGCTCGGTCAAGGTGACGCTCCCTGCGTGGCTCAATGAGAGCCACGTAGTGGCTCGTGTGCCGTAGGTCTCGCCCACGATGAACGCCGCAGAGAGCTGACGCTCCAGCGTCAGCCCCACGCCGGTATCGGGTAGCGCCGCGTCATCGGCAAGGCGGGCATCGTGAAGCGCCTGGCGGGTGGCCTGACGCCAGTGGCCCGCTTCATGCTGGCGTAGGGCATGGCGCACCGCCTGGAGCTTGGGCCATGCGGTGTTCAGACTGGCATTCGATAACCCGTGAACCCCCTCGGCCACTTCGTTCAGCGTCACGCCGTTGCGCCCCCGGTGCAGGTGCCAGCAGTGGGTGGGCGTCGCCACCAGCAGGTTGAACCCGGCATAGCGGGCTGCGCCGTGCTCGGCCATGTCCCTTAACCACTGGGCAGGGTCGCTACTGGTGAGTGCGTTGGCCACCAGTTCGCCCCGGCTGGGCGGGTGAGCGGGGGCCAACAACCGGGTGTCGCGCACGTTGGTCAATGCGGCTACCATTCCTTTCCGGTTGGCCGCCAGCCAGGTGCCCCCGGCCTCCAGGTCGCGGCCGCCCAGCAGCGGCTTGTCGTCCCAGCGGGCCAGTGGTGCCGTGGGGCGGGCATGAAATTCATCCCGATTACCGGCCAGACGCAGCGGGAAACGACTCCCTGGGCGCCATGAAAAGGTGATCAAACACATAAACGACCCCTGTTGGTCACGAAATCCGACTCCTTGCGGTGTGCTGCATGACAGCATCCAAGAGTGGACGTACACTTAGCAAAGCTAAAGCAATAAGGCGGTTCACCTGCCGCGACAGAGCCTCATATCAACGAGGAAGACGCACACTATGCAACGTGATCAGCGAGAGCACTTCTGGAACGCCATCATCTGGCCCGTTCTGTGGCCGCTGCTGTTAGTGCAAGCCGCACTCGTACTGCTCTGCCTGTTGATGGGAGTGGTGATCTGGGTGATGTCGCCAGGCCAGGCCTCCTGGTCGACCACGTTATGGCTTACCCTGGCCCTGCTGCTGGGCAGTTGCATGAATGTAGGCGCTTTCTTGATGTTAATCAAAGCCCGGGCCAGATATAAGGATGCCCGTTTCATGCAGTGCCTGGTCGAGCTGGAGTGCCGTGTCGCCTCCTTGGGGCAGAAGGTCGCTCCCAGCCAGCCATGGGCGGCGGAAGAAGACACCCATCAGCGCCCCCTCAAGCGCCTTACCCATGCCAACGATCGGCTGGCCGCCATGCTGGAACAGCTGGAAAAAATACCCACGGCGACGCAAGAGAGCGCGGGCCGGGCCGACCAGGCGCTGCTCGAAGACCTGCATCACCAGCAGAAGCAGCTGAAGCACCTGATGGCAGGCAGGGAGCGGGCACGGGAAGAGTCGCGGCTGAAGTCAGGCTACCTGACCTTGATGCAGCGTGAAGCCGACAGCCTGTTCGAACACCTGGGCAGCATGATCAAGGACGACACTACCGAGGCGTGTCGCCAGAACGTCACCCATGTGCGCGAGCGGCTGGCCGATATACGCTCGCTGCTGGCCAATTTCGTGCAGCAGAGCGTCAACGAAGCCACCACCTACGACGTGCTGGAAACCGAAGGTTATCAGCCCCGTGTGCTGGTCGTGGATGACGGCCCCGTCAACCTGATGCTGGCACGGCAAATGCTGGAATCTCAAGGGCTTCAGGTAGAAGGCGTCAGCAGTGGCGAGCAGGCGCTGGAGCGGCAACAGTCCACTTTTTACGATCTCGTGTTCATGGACATCTTCATGCCCACGCTGGATGGCCTGGAAACTACCCGCCGCTGGCGTCAGTTCGAGCGGCATAACCCCGCCCATCGCAGTATCATCATTGCCCTCACCGCGAACGTGGACAACGCCGGGCGAGGCACCTGCGAAACGGCAGGCATGGATGATATCCTAGCCAAGCCCTATCAACCCGAAACGCTGCAACGCATGCTCAAAAAATGGCTGCCTGACGCTTTGGAGAAGCCCGCACAATGACATTTGCCGCCATTTTGGCCAGTTATCTCGTACTCGGTGCCGCCGCAGGCACCATGGCAGGACTGTTTGGTGTGGGGGGCGGCATCATCATCGTACCGGTGTTGGTGCTCGCCTTTGGTTTGCAAGGCATCGCCCCGGAAATCACCATGCACCTGGCGGTGGGCACCTCGCTGGCCACCATCGTTGTTACCGGAGCTTCATCGGCCCTTGGCCATGTGCGCCGAGGCAGCGTGCACCGCCCTTGGTTCATGGCGCTGCTGCCCGGGCTCATGCTCGGTGCCATTGCCGGGGTGTTCATTGCGGGCAACCTCTCGGGTACCGTGCTGGGCACTCTGTTCGGTGTTTTCGTGCTTCTGCTGGCGGCCAAAATGGTCATTGGCCTGAATCCAAAGCCGGGCAGCGTACCGCCTGGTAAAGTGGCCATGACCGTGGCCGGTGGCATCGTGGGCGCCATTTCGGCACTGTTCGGTATTGGCGGCGGGGCCATGACGGTGCCCTGGCTGTCTCGCTCCGGTGCCACCATGACCCAGGCCGTGGGCACCTCCGCCGCCTGCGGCCTGCCCATTGCCGTCGTGGGTGCCATCACCTTCATCATCGTCGGCTGGGGCAACCCTCTGTTGCCGCCGTGGGCCACCGGCTTCGTCATGTGGCCCGCGTTTATCGGCATCGTCGTCACCAGCGTTCCCTTTGCACGGCTAGGGGTGCGGCTGGCGCACGTGTTGCCTGCCCACGTGCTGCGCTATGGTTTTGCCCTGCTGCTCACGGTGGTGGGGCTGCGCTTCATCCTGGCGTAATCGCCACCCGGCACGCTGTCACTTCTTTTGTTCACGTAGAGAAACGGAATGATCAATTACCCCACGATAGACCCCGTCGCGATTTCGCTCGGCCCCCTGCAAGTGCACTGGTACGGTTTGATGTACGTGGTCGGTTTCGTTGCTGCCTGGTGGCTGGGCTGCCGCCGTGCTGCGCGGATCGGGCTCACCAAGGATGATATCAGCGACCTGCTGTTCTACTGCGCCATCGGTGTCGTGGCCGGTGGGCGATTGGGCTATGCGCTGTTTTACGGCCTGGGGCAGTGGTCTGCCGACCCGCTGTGGATCTTCCGCGTCTGGGATGGCGGCATGAGCTTCCACGGCGGGCTGATCGGCGTACTGCTGGCGGCCTTGCTATTCGCCCGGCGCAAGCAGCTGGCCTTCTTCACCCTCACCGACTTCATCGCCCCGCTCGTGCCCATCGGCCTCGGGGCAGGGCGCATCGGCAACTTCATCAACCACGAGCTGCCCGGCCGCGTGACCTCGCTTCCCTGGGGCATGCCCTTTCCCGGCATGGGCCCAGAGCCGCGTCACCCCTCGGCACTCTACGAAGCCGTATTGGAAGGCGCCGTGCTGTTCGTCATCCTCTGGTGGGTCTCGGCCAAGCCTCGCGCGCGCGGGTTCGTCTCCGGCCTGTTTTTGCTGGGCTACGGCGTCTTCCGCTTCATGGTCGAATTCGTCCGCATGCCCGACGCCCACATCGGCTACCTCGCCTTTGGCTGGTTCACCATGGGCATGCTCCTCACCCTACCCATGATTATTCTCGGACTCTTCCTGATGCTCTGGTCAAAAGGCAAGCCCATCGACGCCAAGGTATAGAAAGCAGTACACCCCGTAGCGCGGCGTAAGCGGAGCGCACCCGCGAAGCAACGCGAAAGCGTTGCCGATGAGGGCACGGTGGGTGGCGGTGGCGTTTTATTGTTCGATACCGTGAGCGGGCGCGCCCACATGGGGCGACATATGCACGTGCGGTTGCACAACATCGGCGTTGGCGATATCCCCGTAGCGCGGCGTAAGCGGAGCGCACCCGCGAAGCAACGCGAGAGCGTTGCCGATGAGGGCACGGTTGGTGGCAGTGGCGTTTTTGTGGCCGGAGGCGTGGTGGTTACGGTGGCGTAATCGGGGCGGCTGGCGCCGCCTTCGCGGGTGCCTCCATCGCTCGTTGCTCTCGCTCTGTCGTTACACCGCGCTACGGGGGGCATAGCTTTCGGTGGAAAACGTAGCGCGGCGTAACCGGAGCGCACCCGCGAAGCAACGCGAGGAGCGTTGCCGATGAGGGCTCGGTGGGCGGCGGTGGGCTTAACGTAGACGTTGCCTTTAGGGGAGCCTAGAATACAGCCTCATATTCGCTGTTAATCTGGAAACCTTGTGACTGCTACAACGCCTTCGCTTACCACGTCGAACGAATTGCCTGCGCTTGAGCAGCCTTACCTGGACTTGATGCGCACTGTGCTCGAACAGGGCGTTGATCGCGGTGACCGTACCGGTACGGGTACGCGCTCGGTGTTTGGCCACCAGATGCGTTTCGATCTTTCCCGTGGGTTTCCGCTGCTGACCACCAAGAAGCTGCACCTGCGCTCGATCATTCATGAGCTGCTGTGGTTTCTGAAGGGCGATACCAACATCGGTTACCTGAAAGAGCACGGCGTGCGTATCTGGGACGAATGGGCCGATGAAGAGGGCAACCTGGGCCCCGTATATGGCTACCAGTGGCGTAGCTGGCCGCACCCCAAGGGCGGCAGCGTGGATCAGATTGCCAATGTGCTGGAGCAGATTCGTCATAACCCGCAGTCGCGCCGTTTGATCGTCTCGGCCTGGAACCCAGGGCAGGTGGATGAAATGAAGCTGCCGCCGTGCCACTGCCTGTTCCAGTTCTACGTGGCGAACGGTCGCCTTTCCTGCCAGCTGTACCAGCGCAGTGCGGATATTTTCCTCGGTGTGCCGTTCAATATCGCCAGCTACGCGCTGCTGCTCAGCATGGTGGCGCAAGTGACCGGGCTGAAGCCGGGCGAGTTCATCCACACGCTGGGCGATGCCCATCTCTACAGCAACCACCTGGAGCAGGCGCAGGAACAGCTGGCGCGCCCCCCCATGGCACCGCCAGCGCTGGTGCTCAACCCGGCCGTCACGGATCTGTTCGACTTCACCTTCGATGACATTCATATAGAAGGTTACCAATCGCATCCTCACATCAAGGCAAAGGTCGCCGTATGAGCCAATCTCTCCCGACTGACGAACTGCTGGTGCCGGTGGCGATGATCGTCGCCATGGCGAAGAATCGTGTCATCGGCGTCGATGGCAAGCTGCCCTGGTACCTGCCGGAAGACCTGAAGTTCTTCAAACGCATGACCCAGGCCAAGCCTCTGGTGATGGGGCGCAAGACCTATGCATCCATCGGCAAGCCGTTGCCCAATCGGCTGAATATCGTGGTGACCCGAGACTCGGCTTTCACCGCCGAAGGAGCGCGCATCTGCCACGACCTGCCATCAGCCTTGGCGCTGGCCGACCAGCATGCCACCATCGAAGCGGCCGAGGAGATCATGGTGATGGGAGGCGGCGAGATCTACCAGCAAGCCTTGCCCTTTGCCCAGCGGCTATATATTACTGAAGTCGATATCGACGTTGCGGGCGACGCGACGTTTCCTGAATTCTCGGCAGACGAGTGGCGTGAAGTGCAGCGCGTACCCGGCCAGCCAGCGGAAGGGCAGCCACGTTATGATTTCGTGGTGTATGAGCGTGTCAACGACTGACCAAGGGCAAAGGAGGGGGTAATGGCTGCCAGCGTACTGCAACTATTAGAACTACTCGAAACACGGCTCGACCAGAAGAACGCCGAGCTGGAAGCACTGCGTGCCGAAAACAGCCGCCTGAAACAGCAGCTGGCGCGCTGGGAAGCAGCGCCACCCCAGGTAGCGCCACCCCCTGCCGTTGAACCTGCTGCCGAAGCGACTCAGCCGCCATCGCCTCACGCGTTGTTGAAACAGTGGTATCAGCGCTACCCCAATGCTTTCTTCAAAGGGCATACCAAGCCGCTGAAAGTGGGCATTCATCACGACCTGGCCGAGCGTGAGCCCTGGTCGGGCAAGCTGGTGCGTCGTGCCTTGGCCAACTACGTCAATCTGCCGCGCTACATCAAATCCATGCGGGAAGGCGTAGAACGGGTGGATCTGGAAGGCAATCCGGCAGGCAAAGTCGACAAGGAAGCGGCACAGCACGCCAGTGCGCGGCGCCACGAAAGCCAGGCGACCACAGCAACAGAAGCCGCGCCGACACCGCGTGCCAAACCTGCTCAACGAACGCCGCCGCCAAGGAAGGAAAAACGTCAGGAAGTGCCCCGGCAGGAAAAAATCGAGCAGGCAAAACCGCTTAGCCTTGAAGAGAAGCTGAAAGGTTTGCAGCAGAAATTCGAAGGCCGCTGAGACCGGTTTGGGTTGGCTGGGTTCCATAAAAAAACACAAATCATAAAAAAACACTGTTTTTTTCTATTGCGTTCCTTGGAATCCCAGTATAGAGTTTGATCTGCGAGCATTGGACTATAACAAGGCTTTGTTGAGGACATGTCGCATACCACCGGGAAAAACCGGCGGGTGAGAAAAAGAGCATGGCCCGCAAGCCGCTTGCTGGCTTCTTCGAAGGCCAGTAACAACGATCGAAACAGTAAGCTAGTTAAGGAACCTATATCATGAAAAAGACACTTTTAGCGACTGCTATTGTTGGCGCCCTGGGTGCCTCCGCTGCCGCTCAAGCAGCCACTGTCTATGACCAGGACGGCACTCGTCTGGACATTTACGGTCGTATCGCCATGGGTATCGCCGGTGGTGGCCCCGAGTTCGATTCTAAAGACCGTGAAATCGACAACGGCGCTGAGTTCGTAGACGTGGCCTCTCGTCTGGGTCTGCGCATGAGCCAGCAGGTTACTTCTGACCTGAGCGCTTTCGGTCACCTGGAATGGCGTTTCCGTGCTGACGAGCGTCGCAGCGGCGAAGCCTTCCGTGAAACTCGTCAGAGCTACATCGGTCTGAAGAGCGAGCAGTACGGTACAGTGGTTGGCGGTAACTTCGACAGCTTCTACAACCAGTTCGTTGTCGATCCGTTCGACGTCTACATCGACAAAGGCTTGCAGTTCGCTGAACATCCGACCCAGTCTCGCGGCGACTCTATCGGTTACTACACGCCTGACCTGAGCGGTTTCACTGCCTTCCTGCAGCTGAAGCACTACAGCGAGCGCGGCCTGCTGGAAGGTATCGAAACTACTGAGCAAGGCGAAGTTGTAGCCGCTCAGGGTGGTGTTCGTTACGCTGAAGGTCCTGTAACTGTTGCTCTGGGCTTCGTTGACGACGTAGTTCGTGGCGGCGGCAACGGCGAAATGCTGTACGGCCTGATCGGTTCTTATGACATCACTGACCAGTTCTCTGCACGTCTGGGCTACGAAGGCCGCGACAACAGCACTGAATTCGGCGGTGGCTTCGACACCGTAGGTTTGGGTGGTACTTTCACCACTGGTCCTTGGGCGTTCAACGTCGACTACTACAACATCGAGCGTGACGACGATTCTACCAGCAACGCATGGTCTGCTGGCGCATACTACAAGGTATCCAGCAACTTCGACGTATTCGCTGAGCTGGCTGACGGCGATGCGCCGAGCGTCAACCGTGACACCACTCTGGGCGACCTGACCGACAACGTATACTGGCTGACTGGCGCTCGTTACCACTTCTAAGCCTGGCTTTCGCCAACGCTTGAATGGATAACTGCCTAACAGCAGATAGAACCGGCCCTCAGGGGCCGGTTTTTTATTTGATGGCCTATGGTCAGTTAGTGAACAGGTTGGCCAATCGCTTGGCCGTCTGAAGCAAGGTACAGTAGCTTTATCAGTATTTACTAAACACATCTCATTGCTATTGACAATGGAGGAAATAGGCAAGATTTATGAATCCTGCTTCCACCTTGTTACATGCAGGCGCCGAAAAGGGTATGATTCATACGTTAGGCTAAGCACACTTACATTAGTGATAACGCTTATCAGGTAGTGGCGTTCGATGGCCATGCCTTTCTGAATTTACGCGCAAAGTCAAAGAGTTGACTTCTCCAAGAGTCACGGATGATAAAACGAATTCTGCAGAACCAACTGCTCACCACGCTGGCTGCGCGTGGGATTGCCGCAGGTGGCACCTTCCTGCTTTCCTATGTGTTGGCCACGTTCGTCAGTATTCAGGCCTTTGGTGCCTTCATGCTGTGCCTGTCGATCATGATCGGCATGCAGGTCTTTGCCAGCCTGGGCACCGACCGGGCCACGCTCAAGTACATGGGGGTCGCGACCTCCAATAATAACCGCCGTGAAGTCGCCTGGATTTACCGGCACGCCATGACGGTCAACGTACTGGTCGGCGTGCTGCTGGGCGTAGTGCTGTGGGTGGCGGCGCCCAGCGTGGCACAAATGCTGCTCTCCTCGACAGACAATGCGGTCGAGGCCCTGAGAATGACCGCGCTGCTGTCGCCGGTGTACAGCGTCATTTACCTGTGCAATTTTCTGATGAAAGGCTGGGGCAGGGCCAACGTTTCCTGCCTGTTCGAAATAGGCTGTATTTCCATCGTGCTCAGCGGGGTCGTGCTGGTGTGTGCCTGGCTGGGGATCTCGCTGGGGGCACTGGCGCTGATGACCGCGCTGGGTGTGATTCTAGGGCTCTACCTGCTGGTGGCGCTGTGGGCCGTCTGGTGGCTCTACCGCCGCAGCGCGCTGGTCGAAAGTGACAGCGTCAGCTTTACCAAAGGCTTCTATCGCCATCTGCCCGATTTTTTGCTGGTAGGCATCATCTTCTACTACACCCAGTGGGGGGTTGGCCTGGTATTGGGCGCCTTCCATAGCGAAAGCGATGTTGCCTTGTTCAGCCTGGGGCTACGGTTGGCCATGATCATCGGCTTCATCCTGACCGTATACGACAGCATTCTGGGGCCGCGTTTCTCACGGCTCCAGCATGAAGGCAATAGCGAAGGGCTCAGGCTGCTTGCCCAGAAAAGTGCTTTTCAAATGACCTGCTTCGCGCTGCTGCCCGCCTTGGTGTTCATCATCTGGCCCAACGCCGTGCTGGCGTTGTTTGGCAGTGATTACAGCGGTGCTGCCAGCGTCGTGAGAATTCTCGTGATCGGGCAGCTGGTGAATGTGATGACCGGCTCGGTCATTTTGCTGCTTTTGATGGCCGACCAGCAGCGTGCGGCGCGGAATATACTAATCTGGTCTGTGGTGGTGGGGGGCATTGCCTCGCTGCTGCTGATTCCGCGTTACAGCGCAGAGGGGGCGGCCTATGCGCTGCTGCTGTGCCTGCTGATTCAGAATGGCGTGGCGGTCTACGTGGTGAAGAGAAAGTTCGGTTTCATGATGACCGACTGGCGTTTCGTCATGACGCCACGAAGCCGAGCCAACAATGATGGTGAACCAAGATGATTAGACTCGAAAGGGAGTTCCACCTGGAAGAAGGGATCGATTACAGCTTCATCAATCCGTTTTCTCTAGGGGTCGTGGCGCAAAGCCTGAGCGAGCAGGAGTGCCGACAGATTCGCTTCTACGCCGATGGCATTGCCGTCGTGCTCTATGCCCGGTTGTTCAAAGGCAAAAAGATTCAGCGTACCAGCTTCGACGACACCTCGATTGCCCCGGTGGTACTGGGCCATGCCCAGGCCACACAGAAGCGCGTTGCGCTGGTGGGCGGCACCGAAGAGAACGTCCGTCAGGCGGCGCAGCTGCTGGCGCAGAAATACCCGGGGCTGGAGATCAGCTACGCACGCTCCGGCTTTTTCAGCAGTGACGAAGAGCGCCAGCAGAGCCTGGTGCAGGCAGCCAATGCCGACATCGTCATCGTGGGCATGGGCGCAGGCAAGCAGGAGCGCCTGCTGCTGGACCTGAGGGCTGCGGGCTGGCAAGGCACCGGCTTTACCTGTGGCGGCTATCTGGATCAGTTCGTGGAGGCCAAGGGGCAAGACTACTACCCGGCCTGGGTAGACCGTCTCAACCTGCGTTGGCTGTACCGAATGATGAAAGAGCCAAATCGGCTGTTGAAGCGCTACTTGAAAGACTATCCCCGGTTTTTGATCAAATACGGCAACAAGATCGAGTAAATCATGATTCCTAAAAAGATCCATTTCTGCTGGTTTGGCGGTAACGCCATGACATCACTCTATAAAGAGTGTATCGCTTCGTGGCAAGAGAAAATGCCCGATTATGAAATCGTGGAATGGAACGAAAGTAATATCGATAAAGATATTCCTTTTGTTCGCTACTGCCTGGAAAACAAAAAGTGGGCATTTCTCTCGGACTACATTCGGATGTACGCCCTGAATGAGCAAGGGGGCATCTACCTCGATGTGGACATGGAAGTAGTGAAGTCCTTGGATCCTTTGTTGAGTCATCCCTTTTTCATCGGGTATGAAGATGAGGGAAGAATCGGCGCTGGAGCCATTGGCGGTGTGCCTGGGCATCACTTCTTCAAGAACGCCATGCAGCTCATCGAAGAGCGGCATCAGAAGAAAAAGCCTTATCTGATAGCGCCCGAAGTGGCCAATGCGTGCATTGCCAAAGAAGATACCGATACCGTCATTCTGCCTTGGCCACTTTTCTATCCCTACAACCCTTACGCAAAAACCCATGACCGGAAGCAGCTGCTCTATCGGCATGTCACCGAAGAAACATACCTGATCCACCATTGGGGTAAGGGGTGGAAAATGAGTCTGCCTGAAAAGATATTAAGAAAATTATCAAAAATGATGAGCTGAAAGTATCATGTCTACAGAAATAAATCGCAAAGGAAATGTGATGTTTCCCAAAGTTGCCATTGCGCTTTTGAGCGCATGGCTTTTTTTGATTAATGGAAACCTTGATCCAAGAGTTATGTCAGGGATGTATTTGCAAGGCGCCATGGTGCTTGTTTTGGTTGGGTTTTTGGTGCTTTTTTTATATGATGGGCATAAGTTACCCCTGGCTATGGTTTTTTTTCCGCTCTTGTTTTTATACATGTATCTGGTTTCGCTTTTTAATGGAGGTGGTCTTCAAAGTGTGGCAAAGGTCGTGGTTTTTGCCGTGGTGGTTTGGATGGCGGTTTATTGTGCTGAAAAAATAAAAGTCGAAGTTTTTTTGAAAGTGGTAGTGCTGTCTCTCTTCTTTTTATCAGTTTTGAATTTCTTTGTGATCGTCGCTATTCCTGAAATAGGCGTGGATGTTGGCTTTTTTGAGGGAGACTGGAAGGGTGTATATGATCAAAAAAACTCTTTGGGTAGGCTGGCTTCAATATTGATGATTTCCGCTTTTTTACTTTTTTTAATTAGTAAGGACTTTGGTGTCCGTCTTTATTCAGTGTTGTTTTCTCTGGCTGCAATGTTTTTTTCATATAACACGGGCTCGAGAACGGCATTGGCAACTTCTTTGATTGTTGTCGTTTTGATTGTTGCCTTTCGTTTTCTTATTTTTGTGTATAGTCGTCCCATCAAGGATAAGGTTGTTTTTACTTTAATTTTGTTTGTTGAGGCGGCATTGGTTCTTTTCTTTATAGCAATTACAGTTTCTGTTGTGGATTTGCATACTAGGTTTTGTACGAAAAGTCATATCTGCTAAATTTGCCTATGCGATAGCTGCATAGGAGAACCGTCATGGTCGAACGTTATGAAGTCTCTGATAACGGCTGGG
>NZ_BMXO01000018.1:0-89814 GCF_014651795.1 Vreelandella hamiltonii
CGCTGCAAGGCGTTGAGCTAACGTGTACTAATGGCCCGTGAGGCTTGACCCTATAACACCCAAGGGGTCTGGTCGTGATGATAACGAGGAGTGTGAACGCACTCGCAACACCGGATACGCGGCAGTGAGCCAGAGCGCTTGCTGACAAGAGACGCACACAATACACGTCAACGAATACGCAGCATGATATGCATTACCTGTTACGCCTGACGACCATAGCACGCGTGAACCACCTGATCCCATGCCGAACTCAGAAGTGAAACCGCTTAGCGCCGATGGTAGTGTGGGGTCTCCCCATGTGAGAGTAGGTCATCGTCAGGCACTTATATCGTAGAAAGCCCCGAGCACACTGTGTTCGGGGCTTTTTGCGTTTGGCACTTGCGCAAAACCCTCATGGCTCGGGCTGTGGGGGTGATATGCGTTGATAGGCTGCCTTGGGGAGCCGTTGTTGCTTCGCTGCGATGTTATCATGTGTTTTCGAGAGGGCAGTGACGGCTCCATGTTTACAGAGAGGTGAAAGGTGAGTGACACGATACCCACGGCGTGGCTGGTCTATTGTCGACCCGGTTTCGAGGGCGATACGTTGGCGGAAATGCAGCATCATGCCAAACAGCAGGGGGTGAACTGCGAACCAGCCCATGGGGCCGGATGGGTCAGCTTGACGCGACAGGATGGTGAGGCGATCAATGACCTGCACCGCCAGGCAGCTTTCCAGCATCTCATCTTTGCCAGGCAGAGTCTGGCAGCCCTGCCGCCCTTGGTGCTGTCCCGTGAGGATCGTCTGACCGCCATTCTCGATCAGGTCAAAGCCAGCCGTTGGAGCTTTGAAGAGATTTGGCACGAAACACCGGATACCAACGATGGCAAAGCACTGTCGGGGTTGATCAAGGCGCTCACTCGCCCGCTGCAAAACACGCTGAAAAAGCGTGGGGCGCTGCGAGGCAAGGCTGGCGGAAGACGGCTGCATATTTTCTGGACGGACGGAGACCGTGTGCAGCTTGGCATGAGCTTCCCTGACAATCGTAGCGAGCTGTTGAACGGAATCCGGCGGCTACGCTTTCCTTCCCGTGCGCCAAGCCGCTCGACGCTGAAACTGGAAGAGGCCTGGCACGAATTCATTCCACGCGATCAGTGGGATACTCGCCTGGCGGAGCACATGCAGGCAGCGGACCTGGGGGCGGCGCCAGGAGGCTGGACATGGCAGCTGGTGCAGCGCGGCATGTACGTCTATGCCATCGATAATGGGCCGATGGACAAAGCCCTGATGGCGACGGGTCAGATCGACCACCTGCGTGAAGATGGCTTTACCTGGGAGCCCCCTCAGCGGCTGGATTGGCTGGTGTGCGACATCGTGGACAAGCCTGTACGGGTATTGGCCATGGTAGAGCGTTGGTTGACGCGTAAATGGTGTCGTGAAGCTATCTTCAACTTGAAGCTGCCCATGAAGAAACGCTGGGACGAAGTGACGCGCTGCCTGACGACGCTGGAAGCCTCGTTGGCGTCAGCCGGGGTAAGCGCTAAAATAAGCTGCCGTCATCTCTACCATGATCGGGAAGAGGTGACGGTGCATGTCAGGTTGCTACACTGAGAAGGTGTGCTTGACTGGCTGAACGCTCGCCTAGTACCCCGGCTCATAGATACGAATGGCTTCATCTTCGGTGAGAAGAGGCAGAATGCGCTGCATGGCCATGGCGCGAGCCTCGCTTGCGTGCCACTCTTTCCAAGCGCGCAGGTCACGCCATTTGGTGATCATCAGTCGACGGTCGGTGTGGCCGCGCTCTACCAGCGTTTCACCACCAACGAAGCCACGAATGCCCAATGATACGCGCATGGCTTCGCGTGCGGCCTGCTCATATTCATCTTCCAGGCCGGGCATGATGCGTCGTTCAATGATGACTTTTATCATAGTGTCTGTTTCCTAACCGAGAGAGTCGATGACTGATCCTACACAAGCCCCCAGTGCTTTCGATGCCGAATTGGACACCACCGGGCTGTACTGCCCAGAGCCCATCATGCTGATGCACAACAAGGTGCGTGACATGGCGTCGGGCCAGGTGCTGAAGGTCGTGGCGACGGACCCTGCGACGACGCGCGATGTCCCCAAGTTTTGTCAATTCCTGGGGCACGAGCTTATCGAGCAGCAGGGCTCTGACGACCACTACGTCTACTTTATCCGTTTGGCGTGATACTGGGGAGTCCTGGCAAGGCATGCATCGACCATGGTGCAATGCCTTGCCGGGATGGCTTCAAGAGCGCTCGTTGCTGTCGGAGACCACCATCATGGCCAGGGCCTCAAGCGTAGCCGGGTCCTCTTCGAGGATGCGATTAGCGATGTGGCGTTGGAAAAAATAGACGGTGTGATGGCGCGAGTGGGCGTCATACAGGCAGTTATCACCCAGCAGGATCGGCATCAGAGTGGCTTTTTGCTCGTCAGCCAGCAGTGCGTCCACGCTGCCGTCGCTGTACAGGCGCCACCCGTAGACCGGCTTCATATGCCAGGGGGCATTGGGCCGGTTCATGCACAAGGCATGGGTTCCCAGGGTATCGGGAAGCTGCTGGATCAGCGTCACTTCACCGGATGCCTCATACTCGAAATAGCCTGCAGCCGCGACCAGTTCGTCGTACTTGTGGTCGGGGGGAACATCGAAGATTTCATCGGTTTCGGGGTCACGGTAACCGACGAAGCAACCGCTTTCCTCGCTGTCCAGCTCATGGCAGGCCGCCAGAGACTCCATCCAGGGTACCAGCCCGGTAATGCTGCCATCTTCTCTCAAGCCCCAGGCCAGAATGGGGAGACCATAGTAGGTGTCGGGACTCGCAGCGAGCTGGTAAACCATTTCCAGTCCGTCCAGCTCCGGAGCCAGACGAACGAGACATTTTCGCGCCTGCTGACGCTGACGCACGGTATCCAGGTCGATGACCTGGGCAGAGCGAGTTGACAGGGGTGAGCCCATGGTGTCCCTCCTTGTACTGCGTGGTCACGACATTGGCAGACAGTGATTTTCATCTGCCGCTACCTTCACCAATAGCACACCTTGTCTGGAAGGTTAAGCATGACGAGCATATTTAATGCTGTGTGCAGGGCGCCAGGGTAAGCGCCAACTGACGATGATGCGCCAGAGCCCGTTGAAACTGCTGCCAGGGGGCCTCCGGGTTCTGCATGTCGAGCCAGGCCTGCTGGTAGTCAGACACCGCTGGCGGTGGGCTGACGGCATGGGTATCGAAAAGGCTATTCACCGACACCAGCCACTGCTCTGCGCGTTGCTCCAGTTGGTCTACCCAGTCAGGCAGGGCTTCTGACCAACAGCTGCTCCCTGCGTCTGGTTCGGCCTGGGCTATAGCCGCGTTTAGCTCGTTCAGGCGCTGCTCAGCCAGCAGCAAGGCGCGCAGCACTTCGGCAGTCAGCGGACGCTGCTGGAGCGTTTTGAGATGGTTTTCCAGGGTCGAGGAGTCGTGTTGCCAGGCCTGATTGAACTGCTGGGTAATCATCTGCTCAAGATAATCCAGTGCTGCCCGCTGTGCTGCCCAGACTTGATCGGGGAGTGTGTGCAGAGGATGACTGGCGCGGGCGAAACTCTTCTCCCACTCTTCCGAGGCAAAGATGGCGTTCCAGGTCGCAAAGGGCAGCTGCTCGGTTTTGAGCTGGGTCAGCTGTGCCAGGCGATGGGCGTCATCCTCACCCAGCCGTTCAGGAATATCGCTGTTCCAGCAGTGATCCAGGCGTTGCCACAGCGTGCGCTCGTAGATCCATTGCTGGCTGGGCGGTGCGACACGGCCTAGCTGATTGTTTCTGGCAGCAATCAGGGAGGTGATCTGGCACTTGCGTAACGCATAGATATTGAGCATGCCTTCGCGTATCTCCGGCAGCTCGATCACGCGCTGGCGTCGGTCGGGAAAGGCGCCTATGTTACGGGGCTGCTGGCGTTCAGGAGCGGAAATGCCGAGCTCCTCGGCAGTCGAGCGCTGGTAGGCCGCCCAGGCCTCGTCCGCGCTGTTGTCGCCGCAGCCAGCCAGCACCAGGCTGGCCGACATGACGACGGGCATCACGAGGCATGAGCGGTAGAAACTTGAAGGCCGCATGGGGTCACTCCCGTTGACTGATTCGATGTAATCGCCAAGCCAGCAAGATGGCCGCTGTCGTGAGCCCTGCAATCAGGCCGATCCAGTAGCCGTGTACCCCCAGCGGCTGTGACTCGCCGCCCATGCCATAGGTTCCCAGCCAATGACCGCCCCCCAGCCCGACGATCCAGTAGGAAAGAACGGTGATCACCATGACGATGCGGGTATCCTTGTAGCCTCGCAGCGCGCCGGCCAGATTCACTTGCAGCGAGTCCGACAGCTGAAAGATGACCGCCAGAGCGATGATCGTGAGCGCCAGGGCCTGAATGTCGCTATTGGAGGTATACAGGCTGATGACCGGTGCGGCAGTGAACCAGAGCAGCGTGCTGTTGAACGCGGCGACGATCACGCTGATCACGACACCGTTCCAGGCAACCTTGCGGGCCAGGGAAAGGCGCTGCTGCCCCAGCGTATTACCGACACGCACCGTCAGTGCCATGCTCAGTGACATGGGCAGCATGAACAGGATCGAGGTATAGCTCAGCGCGATCTGGTGAGCCCCCACGGTCACTTCACCAAGGCTGGCAATGAACAGGGCGATCAGCGTGAACAGCGTCACTTCGACAAAAATCGCGACGCCGATGGGCACCCCGACCACGAGCAGCTCACGCACGCCTGACCACTGTGGCCAGGTGGCGCCATGCCACAAGGAAACGCTGCGGTATACCGTGCCACGGCGTGTGTAGAGTGCCATGGCAATGGTCATGGTCCACATGGAGAAGGCCGTGGCAATACCACAGCCAAAGGCGCCCAGCGCGGGTAGCTGCTGCAGCGTATCCGGCAGCGCGGCGCCGAACAGGCTGACCAGCCCATCACCCCCGTAGATCAGTACATAGTTGCTGGGAATATTGACGGCCAGGCCAATCAGGCTGATCCACAAGGCTGGCCGGGTATGGTTCATGCCATCCGAAAACGCTCTCAATGCCTGAAATAGCGCGATGCCTGGCATGCCGAAGGCCACCGCGCTCAGGTAAGCAGCCGACTCGCTGGCCACTGCCGGTGGCACGTTCATCAGCTCGAAGATCGGCATGACGGCCGTACGCAGCAGCAGGGCGGCCAACAAGCCCAGCGCCAGGGCCACCCAGAGCGCCTGATGTACGGCGGGACGAATGGCGCCGTTGCGTTGCCCTCCCAGCAGTTGAGCCACGATGGGCGTCAGCCCCATCAGCGTGCCGGTCATGAACAGCATCAGAGGCATCCACAGGCTGGAGCCTACCGACACCGCCGCCAGCGACGTGGCGTCATGTCGTCCGGTCATCATCACATCGACGACGCTCATGCCTGCCTGAGCAAGCTGTGCACCACAGATAGGCAGCGCCAGGGCCATGAGTGTGCGTGTTTCAGGCCAGTAAATTTTCTTGATATCGCTAGTGAAGCCGCCCAAGGTATGGTTCCTATTTAGCAAAGAGACCCAGGAAAAAGCGATAGAGTAGCAGGAGTCGCTATACCTTGCGCTCTCCTCTTTAGCCAAGGATGGGTCCCTCGTTATACTAGTGCAACGTTCATGAATGAGATAACGGTGTGACTAACCCGCAAGAGCGCTGGACGCTCGACGATATTACTGCGCTGTTTGATGGGGTGTTTGCAGACCACTATCAGACTCGACTGATTCGCGGTGGCGATGAGCCGCTTTACCGCCCGATGAGTGAGCAAACGCCTTACCATCAGGTGATCTTTGCACGAGGCTATTTTGCCAGTGCGTTACATGAGATCAGCCACTGGTGCATCGCAGGCGCAAAACGCCGCCAGTGGGAAGATTATGGCTACTGGTACTACCCGGACGGGCGCACGGAGGAACAGCAACAGGCATTCGAACAGGCCGAAGTGGCCCCTCAGGCGTTGGAGCAACTGTTTACCCAGGCGTGTGGCCGTACGTTCCATGTCAGTGTGGACAATCTGGGCGGCGGGGGCGAGGTGGACCGGGAGGCTTTCGCAAGACGCGTGGCAGCGAGGGCCGAGCGCTATCGGCAAGAGGGACTGCCCCTGCGCGCCAATGCGTTTCGGATGGCATTGGCGCGCTACTATCAGCACCAGGACACGCTGGAGCAGGCGATTCGGCAGGGGCACCGCCTGCTGGACGATGCTCTGATGAAAGTGGGTTAGTCAGCCTCGGACAACTGCTGATGCAGGGTCAGCATGACCTCGATTTCGTGCTCGGGGCGCATGGGTTCTAGGCCCAGGTCGTTGAAGGTATCACTGCGCAGGCGGTGCCATTCGCTTGAGCTGAGGGTTTCATACAGCACTTGTGCGGGTGCCAGCTCCACAAAAGGGTCCAGCCCGTAGGTGTCGAACAAGCGGGCAAGGGCGGCCTCGTCTTCGCCGTTGTCGCTGGTGTACAGTGTGGCCGAGAAATGGTCGTTCTCCAGCTCGCGGATCACATCCAGCGGGCTGACCCCCAGGCTCTCCAGCTCTTCGATGCTGTAAGCCCCCATGACATTGCTGTCTTCGGTAATCCAGCTGTCATCCGGCTGGATCAAGGTCTGCTTGATGCGGCCATCGGGCAGTGACCATGCAATCGACAGCGGCAAGCCATTGTCTTCACCTATCTCTATGGCAATAAAACCGGGGTAGTCGGCCATGGTTGTCGTTCCTTCTAGGTATCCGTGTCGATACGGAAAAATTGCAGGGCGGTCCGGGTGGTCGCCGCCGCGAGTTCAGTGTCACTCACCTGATGCCAACGAGCAATCTCCTGCACGATCCAGGGCAGCAGGGCAGGCTCATGGCGTCTGCCTTTCAGCTTGGCGGGCAAATTACGGGGCAGCAAGTAAGGGCAGTCGGTTTCGACCATCAATCGATCCAGCGGGATCTCGCGCACCAGGTCACGCAGGTGATGCCCGCGCCGCTCGTCACAAATCCAGCCCGTCAAGCCGATGTGCAGGTCCAGCTCCAGATAGCCCCGCAGCGTTTCACGGTCTGCGGTAAAGCAGTGGATCACCGCGTGGCTGATATCGTCGCGCCAGTGGTGCAGGATCTCACGCATGCGCTGTCCTGCATCACGCTCATGAAGAAACAGCGGTAGCCCGGATGCCGCCGCCAGGGCCAACTGCGCTTCAAAGGCGCGCTCCTGCTCCTGCGGTGTGGAAAAGTTGCGGTTGAAGTCGAGCCCGCACTCACCGACCGCGACCACCTCGGGCAGTGTATAGAGATTGCCCAGCGCCTGGGCCACGTCTTCGCTCCAGCCACTGGCATCATGGGGATGCACCCCCGCAGTGGCATACAGCCCCGCAAACTGCCGAGCCATCTCGACGGCCTGCCTGGCGTGGGCGACATCCGTTCCCGTGACGATCATTGTGGTCACGTTGGCGGCTCGGGCCCTGGCAATCACGTCGCTCAAATCGCGCTGAAAGCTCTCATGGGTCAGGTTGGCGCCAATATCGACCAGCGGTGTGCTGGGGCGAAACTGTAGCGCTTCAGGTAACGCGTCGTGTGCTTGCTGAGTCGCCAATGTGCTCATCTCTTCTGTGGGCCAGTGGCCCCATTGTAACGCTGGAGCCGCTTGGCTCGCCAACGCAAGCCGCCATGAACGTGGCAAGTAATCACACTGCAAATGGCATGAATTGCAAAAAAACTGGCTCAATAGGTAAACAGTGCAGGCCTGTTTGCTCTTACCATGAAAATGAGTCACCGCCATGCCCGTGATTCAATGAGTGAAGGCGCAACGCCAGCGTTGTGATTTTCACCTCAATAACAACAATAGAGAGGTACCCTCATGCCGTTATCACGTCGTTTCACCCTGTCTGCGTTAGCTTCTGCGGTGGTTGCTGCAGGCTTCGTTCCGTTCGTTGCCGCCCATGAAGGGATTTCTGATAACGAAATCCGCATTGGCTATCTGGCCGATATGTCAGGCGTTTACCGCGATCCTATCGGTTCTCTGGGGCTCGATGCCATTCAGATGGCGATCGAGGATATTGGCGGCAGTGTCAACGGGGCGGATATCGTGGTGTTCAGTGCCGATGATCGTAACAGCCCTGACGTGGGCTCCAGCGTGGTGCGTGAATGGATCGATGAGCGCAACGTCGATATGGTCACGGGCCTGGTGGCATCATCGGTCACGTTGGCGGCTGTCAGTCTGCTGCAGGAGGCCGACAAGCTGGGGCTGGTGAATGGTGCCGTCTCCTCCGGCGTGACCAACGAACACTGCTCTGCGAATCATATTCACTGGGTGTATGACACCTGGGCGATGTCGAACGGCACCGCCAAAGCCATTACCGAAGAAGGCTACAAAAACTGGTACTTGTTGAGTGCCGATTACTCTTTTGGTCATGCGTTGGAAGCAGACGTCGAGCGCGTGGTCACTGAAAACGGTGGCACCATCGTAGGGCGTGCGCGTCATCCATTCCCCAATAACGACTTTTCATCGTTCATGTTACAGGCGCAGGCCTCTGGTGCTGACGTCATTGCGCTGAATAACGCGGGCGGGGACACCATCAACGCGGTTCAGACGGCGGGGGAGTTTGGTATTACCCAGGCCGGGCAAATCCTGGCGGGAATGGTGCTGTTCAGTACCGATGTGCGCAGTATCGGGCTGGAAAATGCCCAAGGGCTGCAGTTCACCAAAGCCTGGTATTACGACTTGAACGAGGAAACCCGCGCTTGGGCAGAACGCTTCCGGGAGCGTACGGGCAGCATGCCTACCATGGTGCACGCTGGCCTCTACTCCAGCACTCGCCACTACCTGGACGCCATCGCTGCCACCGGGACAGACGATACCCAGACGGTGCGTCAGCAGATGGCCGACACGCCTATCAACGATATCTTTGCCCAGAACGGCTATATCCGCGAAGACGGCCGTATGGTCCACGACATGTACCTGGTGGAAGTCAAAACCCCGGCAGAGTCAGCAGATGAAGACGACTTGTTCCGGGTGGTCCGCACCATTCCTGCCGAGGAAGCGTTCCGGCCACTGTCTGAAAGCGTCTGCCCACTCGTAAAGGGTTAAACAGCCATGACGTCTGTAGATAACATTCATCGCAATACGATTGGCGCTGCGCTTGACCGCAGCGCGCGCAAGCATGCCCAGAAGCGGGCTTTGACGTTCGGCGAGCGTACGTGGAGTTATCAAGCGCTCAATAACGCGGCCAACCAGGCGGCAAATGCGCTGCTGGAAGCAGGGCTGGCGCCGGGCGACCGCCTGGCGGTATACGGTAAAAACTCGGATGCCTATGTGATCGCGTGGCTGGCCTGTAGCAAGGCGGGCCTGATTCACGTCCCTGTCAATTTTGCGCTGAGCAGTGACGAGCTTCGCTACATTCTGGAGCAGTCGGGCGCAAAAGGGGTACTGAGCGACGCGGTGCTAGGTGACAAGGTTCGCGCTGCCGTCGCGGGACTGTCGCTGGTCGTCAACGGTACCCTGCAGGCGGAGGGGGCATCGCTTCAAGAAGACGCCTTCGACGTACTGGCGTGTACCCACGGGGTTCATGCTTCTCTGGCTCATGCTGCCCATGAGCCAGACGTCGCGCTGGAGGGGGCCAGCATCGCCCAGTTGTTATATACCTCTGGTACCACGGCAGCGCCCAAGGCTGCCATCATGAGCCATCAAGCGCTCATGGCCGAGTACATGGCGTGCATGGTGGCGTTGGATATCCAGGCAGATGACGCCGTGCTGGCAGCGCTGCCCTTGTACCACTCGGCGCAAATGCACGTGTTTCTGATGCCTGCGCTACTGCTGGGAGCGCCCGTCATTCTGCTGGAGGCCCCCCTGCCGGAAAGCTGCCTGGCTGCCATTTCACAGCACCAGATCAGCTCTTTTTTTGCCCCTCCTACCGTGTGGATCAGTCTGTTACGGCACCCTCACTTCGATCAGTACGATCTCTCGAGCCTCAGAAAAGCCTATTACGGGGCCTCCATCATGCCGGTGCCGGTACTCGAAGAGATGCAGCAGCGCTTTCATGGTGTCGGCCTGTACAACTGCTACGGACAGAGCGAAATAGCGCCCTTGGCGACTGTTTTGCGACCAGAAGAGCATGCCGAACGGCCGGCCTCTGCTGGACGACCGATTCTCACGGTCGAAACGCGCATCGTCGATCTGGAGGGCAACGATGTTCCGCCGGGAGAGCATGGGGAAATCGTCCATCGTTCTCCGCAGCTCATGCTGGGCTACTGGGACAAACCCGAGATGACCGCAGAGGCATTTCAGGGAGGCTGGTTCCACTCTGGAGACGTGGGGTATGTCGATGAAGCGGGCTATTTGTACATCGTCGACCGTATCAAGGACGTGATCAATACCGGCGGTGTGCTGGTCGCCAGTCGAGAAGTGGAAGAGGTGCTGTTCAAGCACACGGCGGTTTCAGAGGTGGCGGTTGTGGGGCTGCCCGATGACAAATGGATCGAGGCGATTACCGCGGTGGTGGTGCTCAAGGAGGGGCAAAGCGCCAGTGAAGCGGAGCTGATTCGACACGCCAAGGACCTGATCGCCCCTTACAAGGTACCCAAGCGGGTGATGTTTACCGACGCACTGCCCAAGAGCACGGCAGGTAAAATTCTCAAGCGCCATCTGCGCCAGGCGCTGGGAGAGTCATGATGGACGACCAGGAGCTGGGGCTCTTTCAGCCCATGATTACCCGCTGTTTAGCGCAGGAAGTAGCGCCTTTTTACCAGCAGTGGGAGGAGGCGGGGGAAATACCACGCTCCCTGTGGCTGGCGCTGGGGGCGGCAGGGCTGTTGGGTATTGACCTGGCAGAAGCGTACGGTGGCTCAGAGGCCGATATCGCCATCACGCAAAGGGTGCTTGAAGAGATGTCTCGTCAGGGCTTTGGTGGCCTCGCCAGTGCCTACAACATCCACGCCAATATCGTCATGCCGTATGTCCAGAGGCTGGGGACACCTGGGCAGAAGGAAAAGTGGCTGCCGCGCATGGCCTTGGGGGAGTGCCTGGGGGCCATTGCCATGAGCGAACCCCACGCCGGGAGTGATTTGGCCGCGATGAAAACCCGCGCCACGCGGGTAGAGGATGGCTGGTTGCTCAACGGCGGCAAGCTGTTCATCACCAATGGTCAGGTGGCCGATCTGGTGATCGTGTGCGCGAAAACCGATCCCAGTGCCGGCGCCAAAGGGGTCTCGCTATTTTTAGTGGAAACGTCGCTGCCCGGCTTTTCCCGGGGTAAACCGATCAAGAAAATAGGCCAGCATGCCAGCGACACTGCGGAGCTGGCCTTTGGTCAGTTGAAGTTGCCCGCAGACGCGCTATTGGGCAACGAGGGCGAAGGGTTTCGTTACCTCATGCAAGAGCTGCCTCGTGAGCGTTTGGGGGTGGGTGCCCAGGCCCTGGGGGCAATAGAAGGGGCGCTAGCGTTAACCCTCGAATACGTCACCCAGCGTGAAGCTTTCGGTCAGCGGCTTGCCGATTTTCAAAACACCCGCTTTACGCTGGCGCAGCTCAAAGCCCAGCTTGACATGGCCCGGGCTTACTTCGAACAGTGCATGGAGCGGTATCGGCAAGGCAGCATGAGCAGCACCGAGGCGGCGATTCTTAAATTACAGCTGAGCGAACTGCAGTGTCATGCGGTGGATCGCTGTCTGCAGTTGTTTGGTGGCTATGGCTACACTCATGAGTACCCCATTTCGCGCTTTTATCTCGATGCTCGGGTACAAACCATTTATGCCGGCAGCTCCGAGATCATGAAAGAAGTGATTGCGCGCTCGCTGCTGGGCAAAGCCTCTTGAGCAAGAGGTCCAAAAAACGGTCGACAAGGAGTCTATATGCAGTTGGATAGCGTGGTGATTGTAGGGGGCGCGCGCACCGCCATCGGAGGGTTTGGCGGTTCGCTATCCGCCTTCGCCCCCCATGAGTTGGGCGCCATCACCGCCGTGGAAGCCCTGCGCCGGGCCGGGGTGGAGGGCGCCGACATCGATCATTCGGTTTACGGCCATATCATCACTACTGGCCCGCAGGATGCCTATCTGGCCCGCCACATCGCACTCAGTGCAGGCGTTCCCAAAGAGGCCGGTGCCTTCAACGTTAATCGCCTGTGCGGCTCTGGCGTCCAGGCGGTGGTGTCTGCGGCTCAGCAGATTGTCCTGGGCGACAGTCGCCTCGCTTTGGCGGGCGGTGCCGAAAGCATGTCTCGCGGAGCCTACGTGTTGGCCCCGCAGGCGCGCCACGGTATTCGCATGGGGGACACCCGCATCGAGGATTTGACGCTTGGCGTGTTGAGTGACCCGTTCGGCAGTGGTCACATGGGAATCACCGCTGAAAATATCGCGCAGCAGTACGGTTTCAGCCGCGAGCAGTTGGATCAATTCGCCCTCGAGAGCCATCAAAAAGCAGCGCGGGCACTATCGGAAGGCCGCTTCGATGAGCAGATCGTGCCGGTAGAGGTGACCCGGGGCAAGCAGACGCTGACCTTTGCCCGTGATGAGCATGTCCGGGAAGACGTGGTGCTCAGTGACCTGGCCCGGCTGAAACCGGCTTTCAAGCGTGAAGGGGTCGTGACCGCAGGCAATGCCTCAGGGATCAACGATGGCGCCGCCACCCTCGTACTGGCCCATGCTGAAGAGGCCCGGAAACGAGGGCTCACCGTGCGTGCGCGGTTGCGGGTGGCCACCACGGCGGGCGTGGAACCATCACTGATGGGGTTGGGGCCCATTCCCGCCGTCAAGCGTTGCTTGCAGCAGGCTGGATTGACCATCCACGATATCGATGTGATCGAATCCAATGAAGCCTTTGCGGCTCAGGCCATGGCGGTGGCCAGCACGCTCGATTTTCCGCTGGAAAAGCTCAACCCCAATGGCGGTGCGGTCGCTCTTGGGCATCCGGTGGGGGCCACCGGCGCCATTTTGATCCTTAAAGCGCTGCATGAGCTGGAGCGCATTCAGGGGCGCTTTGGACTGATTACGCTGTGCATTGGTGGCGGGCAAGGTATCGCGCTACTAATCGAGCGTTAAGTTGCCCCAGACATCCAACAACAATCAAAGGTACGTTTTATGCCGACGATAACGCCAAAACTGCTTCCTTCGACGTCCTCCGCCACCAACCCTCCCATGCTGATCAAGGATCTGCTGGAGTCTGGCGTTCGCATGGCGGGCAATAATCAGATCGTGTACCGCGATCAAGGCCGTCACGACTACCGCCGTTTTCAAGAGCGTGTCCATCAACTGGCTCATCTGTTGACGGCGCAGGGAGTGCAGGCAGGAGATGTGGTGGCGGTGATGGATTGGGACAGCCACCGCTATCTGGAATGCTTTTTCGCCATTCCCATGATAGGCGCGGTGCTGCACACGGTGAACGTCCGCCTGGCACCCGAACAGATTCTCTACACCATGCAGCATGCGGAAGACGTCTTCGTGCTGGTGCATGAGGACTTCGTGCCTCTGCTGGAGCCGCTGGCGCAGCAACTGCCCGATATTCGTGGCTACGTGCTTTGTCAGGAAGAGCGCCGTGACGTCTCGACGTCGCTGCGATTGGTGGGGGAGTTCGAAGCCCTGCTGGCTGACCAGCCCAGCCATTATGATTTCCCCACGTTCGATGAAAATGGCGTGGCCACGCTGTTCTACACGACCGGCACGACCGGCAACCCGAAAGGGGTGTTCTTTACTCACCGTCAGCTGGTGTTGCACACGCTGGGCGAGGCCAGCACGTTCCAGGCGCCTGGCTTCGAGCTGTTGAACCGAGACAAGGTGTATATGCCCATTACGCCGATGTTTCACGTGCATGCCTGGGGCGTCCCTTACACCGCCACGCTGCTGGGCGCGACGCAAGTGTACCCGGGCAAATACGAGCCGGAGCTGCTGGTGAAGCTGCTGGTCAGTGAAAAGGTCGATTTTTCTCACTGCGTACCGACACTGCTCAACATGGTGGTGAGCGCGGAGGCCATCGCGACGAAAAAAGTCGATTTGACCGGCTGGAAAGTGCTGGTCGGAGGCAGCGCCTTGACCCAGGCGTTGGCAAGCCGTGCCTGGGCGCTGGGGATCGACACCCGCAGCGCTTACGGCATGTCGGAAACGTGTCCTCTGCTCACCGCCGATATCTTGCCGAAGGAGGTCGCGGAGGCTGACTTCGAAAGCCAGCTCCCCTGGCGCTGCAAGGCCGGTCTTCCGGTGCCGTTCGTGCGGCTGCAGGTGGTCGATGTGGACGGTCAACCGCTTCCTCATGATGGCCAGAGTGTGGGGGAAGTACGCGTACAAGCGCCCTGGCTCACCCAGGCTTACTACAAGGAAGAGACGCGTAGCGAAGAGCTATGGCGAGAGGGGTGGTTACACACCGGGGATGTGGGGTCGCTGGATGCGCATGGCTTTTTGGCCATTAGTGATCGCATCAAGGACGTCATCAAGACCGGCGGCGAGTGGCTGTCCTCCCTGGAGCTGGAAAGCTATATCAGTCAATGCCCCGGCGTCGCTGAGGTGGCGGTCATCGGCGTGGCGGATGACAAGTGGGGGGAGCGCCCCGCAGCGCTCGTCGTACCCAGCGACCTCAATCGGCCGCCTACCGTCGAGGCGATTCAGGGGTTCATGGAGCAGTTCGTGGCGCAGGGCAAGCTCAACCGTTGGGGAGTGCCTTCATTGATACGTTTCGTCGATGAAATACCCAAGACCAGCGTAGGCAAGCTGGATAAAAAACGTATCCGCACGGAGATCTAGCGGCTCAGAGCGCGGTGCCTGCTGTCTGCGCTTTGCGGTAGGCAGCAGGCGAATTGCCGGTCCATTGCTTGAAGGCTCGGCTGAAGCAGGCCTGATCCTCGAAGCCGAGGGTTTCGGCCAGCGCGGAGAGCGGTTCCCTGCTGCGGGTCAATACCTGAATGGCCACGTCCCGCCGATACTCGTCCTTTACCGCCTGAAAGTGGGTGCCCTCTGCCTGCAAGTGGCGTGAAAGAGTACGGACGGACACGTGCAGCGCATTGGCCACGTCGTGAATGGTGCTGGAAGAGAGCTGGTGGCGGTGCAAGTACTCCCGTACGCGATGGGTGGCGATACGGTCTTCGAAAGAGACATAAAACCAGTCTGCTGGCGCACGCTGCAAAAAAGCCCCCAGGTGCTGCTTGCGTTGTCGGACGGGATGTTCCAGAAAAGCCGTATCGAAATAGACCGCCGTTTTCGGCTGGTTGAAGGTCACCTTGCCTGGATAAAAATAGAGATAGTCAGCTCGATGGGCGGGCTGTGGATAGCTGCACTCCATCAATATGGGCGGGATTTTTCGCGCGATCAGCCAGGAAGCAATGCCGTGAAAGAGCTTCAACATCAGCTCATGCACCAGAATGTGGCTACCCTGAAGCGGTTTGTGCTCCTCGAGGGCCATACGAGCCAGGTCGCCCTCCACGGAAAAACAATAGCCAAAGTCATCCAGCACAATACGAAAAAACTGGGTGTAGCGATGTAGTGCGATACGCAGCGTGGGGGCATCCAGCATGCTGAGGCACAGCAGTTTGAGAGTGCCGCAGCGCAGTGGTCGAGAGAAAAAACCGGGCGTCTCATCGTCGAACTCCACCGCCAGAAGCCGATAAAGCTGGGCAAACTGTTCCACCGTTACACGGCCATTGGGAGCCTCGAGCAAGAACGGGGAAATGCCAGACAGCATCAAATAACGCGTGGCCGCTTGCCCGGTGGGAGCCAGGCCACGAAACAGCTCGTTGACAAAGTGCATGGAGACGGTAACGGTCACGCTTTTCCACCCTGTAAGTGCCACAAGACAGCCGTAGGCGTTGCCCCTTTCACGCTGGACGTTAGCACGTTGTACCGTCGGGCTCTATATGAGTGCACCGTTACAGGGATCCATGCGTTACACTGTGCGCCTCACGACGAAGGAGGACACTGCGTGACCCTGTTACGACTCGAACAGCTGCAACTCGCTTACGGCACCCAGGTACTATTGAATCGCGCCGACCTCACGGTTGAAAAGGGCGAGCGGTTGGCGCTGGTCGGGCGCAACGGCACCGGTAAATCCACCCTGTTGAAACTCGTGGCAGGCGACATCCAGGCGGACGACGGCACCATCTGGCGCGCGCCGGGGCTGAAAATCGGCGTGCTGGCCCAGGAGCTGCCCGAATCATCGGGCATGACGATTTTTGACATGGTAGCCCAGGGGCTGCCCGAAGCGGGCGAGCTGCTGTCGGAATACCAGCATCTGATCAACGACCCCGACCCGGACATGAACCGCATGGCCACGCTGCAAACGCGGCTGGAAGCGATTGATGGCTGGTCGTTCCACCAGCGTATCGACGTGGTGCTGACGCGCCTGGGCCTGCCGCCCGAAGCAGAGATGAGCGCGCTCTCCGGTGGCTGGCGTCGTCGCGTGGCCCTGGCCAGGGCGCTGGTGTCGGAGCCGGACTTGCTGCTGCTGGATGAGCCCACCAACCACCTGGATCTGGATACGATTGCGTGGCTGGAAGAGCAACTGCTGGCGTTCAATGGCGCCGTGCTGCTGATCACCCACGACCGTGCCTTTCTGTCGAAGTTGGCCACCCATATTCTGGAACTGGACCGTGGCAAGCTGGGCCGCTACCCCGGCGTGTATGCGGAGTATCAAGAGCGCAAGCAGCACGAGCTGGAAATCGAATCGCGTGAAAATGCGCTGTTCGACAAGAAGCTGGCCCAAGAGGAGACCTGGATCCGTCAAGGAATCAAGGCGCGCCGAACCCGTAACGAAGGGCGCGTGCGGGCTCTGGAAGCGATGCGCAATGAGCGCAGCCAGCGCCGTGAGCGCCAGGGCACGGCCAACCTGACCGTGGACAGCGGCGAGCGCACGGGCAAGCGGGTGGTCGAGCTCAAGGGCGTTAGCCAGTATTTTGGCGACGACACCATCTTGCGCAACGTCAATCTGGAAGTCATGCGCGGCGACCGTATCGGTTTCCTGGGTCGCAATGGCGCGGGCAAGACCACGCTGTTGAAAATCCTGCTGGGCGAGCTTGCTCCAAGCGAAGGCAGCGTGCAGCTGGGCACCAACCTGAAGGTGGCCTACTTTGACCAGCTTCGGGCGGGGCTGGAGCTGGAGAAAACCGTTTACGACAACGTGGCGCAGGGCAGCGATCGGGTCACTGTCGGCGGCAAGGACCGCCATGTGATGAGTTACTTGCAGGATTTCCTGTTCACGCCGGATCGTGTGCGTCAGCCGGTCAAGGCGCTGTCGGGGGGCGAGTCCAACCGCCTGCTGCTGGCCAAGCTGTTTACGCAGCCTGCCAACGTGCTGGTGCTCGATGAGCCCACCAACGACCTGGACATGGAAACCCTGGAGCTGCTCGAAGAGCTGCTGCTCGACTTCGATGGCACGCTGCTGCTGGTCTCCCACGACCGTACCTTCATGGACAACGTGGTGACCAGTATGCTGGCCTTCGAAGGGGAAGGGCGCGTGCGCGAGTACGTGGGTGGCTACACCGACTGGATTCGACAAGGTGGCAAGCTGCCCCCAGCCCCTTGGGAGGGTGCTGCCCGCCAGCAGACGGAGCCGACATCGGCACCTGCGCCAGAAGTGGTCGAAAAACCTGTCAACGAGCCTGCCAGGAAGTCCGTGAAGCTCTCCTACAAGCTGCAGCGAGAGCTGGATGCGCTGCCTGCCGAAATAGAGCGGTTGGAGCAGGAAGTCGAGACGCTTGAGCAGGAAGTGGGCGATCCGGGGTTTTACCAGCAGGAAGCCACCGCCGTGACTGCCAGGCTGCAAGCCCTGGAAAAAGTGCAGCAGTCGCTGGAAACGGCAATGGAGCGCTGGATGGAGCTGGAGGCGATGGCGAACGGCGAATAGCCTTCAAGGCGCTACAAAAAAGGCCCCGTAAGGGGCCTTTGGCGTTAGGGTCGGTCATGGCCGATCACTCGTCGCTCTTTTCGCCTTTCTTGCCGACGCGCACGGCCAGTACGTCGCACTGGGCGCCATGCAGCACGCCGGTAGAGGTAGAGCCCAGCAGCAGGGCAAAGCCGTGGCGGCCGTGGGAACCCACCACGATGAGATCCACATTGTGCTCATCGGCAAAGCGATGGATCTCGGTATCGGGCATGCCCACCACCACGTGCTGGTCGGCGGGCTCGACGTGCGGAGCGGCAATGTCGGCCAGACGCTTTTTCGCGTGATCGTCCAGCTGGTCCTGAATGCTGGTCAGGTCCATGGGTATGTCGCCACCGTAGGCGAAGCCCAGCGGCTCCAGCGTGTGCATGATCGAGAGCTTGGCGCCGTTATTGCGTTCGGCAATCGCCACGGCGCGCTCAAGGATCTTGTGAGAGTCCTTGGTGAGGTCGACGGCGACCAGAATGTGGTGATAGCTCATGGCGTATCTCCTTGGTGGTATTTAACAAAGAGAAGCTTCGTTAGATAACCTTACTTTAGGCCGGGTAGTGGCGCTGCACAACGACCTGGATCATGGTTTTTTGCAATCGTTGCCCTGCACGGCAATGCAAGAGGTGGCTAAATGGAATGGTTGGTGATTGTTCTGATTCTGCTGTTCGTGATGGCGCCGGTGATGTGGCTCAAGCCCAGCCCCCGTCAGAAGCGCCAGATGGCGCTACGCGACAGTGCGCGGCAGCAGGGGGTGACCATCAAGATGGCCGTGCCGCCGCTGCATCATTTCAAAGGCACCATGCCAGCCTATCGGTGGCGGTTTGGCCAGGAGACGCCGGGGCCGGATTTCGTTCTGGTGCGCGATAGCCATGCCAGCGCGGCGCTGGAAGCCTTTCATGCCGGCTGGCGGTGGCGTATTGCGCCGCTGCGACCGCTACCGGAGAGCGCCGACGCCACTCTGCGCACCTTGCTGGAGCGTTTGCCCCAGGATGCGCTGGTGCTGGAGTGCAACTCGTACGCCTTGACGCTATGGTGGTGGGAATCACAAACCGCCGAACGCTTTACCAGCTACCTGGGCGATATCATGACCTTGAAAGAGGCGCTGGGCGGCCTGTCAGACCGCCCCCCAGGCAAGGCGCTGTCGTCAGGCGGTCGACCCTCCTGACGAGATAGCTGTCCTGACGAGATAGCTGTTCGCGGCCGCCGGTAGATCATACCGACGGCTTGTCCTGGTCTCTGGCCTGCATGGCCAGACCATTGGATTCGATTTGCGCCAGCCACTGGTCCAACTGGATCAGGTCGCTGTCGCTCAACCCGGCGAAGATCTCCTTGCGGGCGGCGAGCACTACGCTGTCGATTTGTTCCAGCAGCGGCATCGCCGCCGGGGTGAGATAAATGCGCTTGCTGCGACGGTCATTGTCACAGGCTCGCCGCTCCACCAGCCCCTGCTCTTCCAACTGCCCCAGTGTGCGCACCAGCGAAGGTGCCTCGACACCAATGGCCCGCGCCAGATCGCACTGCGGGTTGCCTTCGCCGAGCTTCCACAAGTGATAAAGCGTGACCCAGCGCGTTTGGGTCAGCCCCAGCGGTGCCAGCCTGCGGTCGATGATGGAGCGCCATAAATGGGGCAATCGGGCAATACGAAAACCAATAGTTGAAGCCATAGTCGCTAGCTACCAGAAAATGTGAGTGGGCGAATTGTCATAAGCTGCGCCGCTGAATGCAAGGCGTTATGCTAATCGGTGGCGTCGGGGGCCTGCTGGTCAGAGCGGCTGCCTGCCACGAATCGCCGCAAATTGAGCGCGCTTAATCCGCTGCGCTGAATGGTGCTGTCGGCCATGGAGGCCTGCTGCTCGTCATCCGAGACCGTGAATCGGATCAGCCCCAATCGTTGTCCTCCTTCGGTCATGATGTCGACTCGCCAATCCCCTGCGGGGTTTTCAGGGAAGTTGCGTTTATGGCTCCAGGCGCGATACCCCTGCTCACGACCGCCGTTGATGGTCAGGGCAACGCGGTCCATGGGCGTACCATTATGATGCCAGGCATGATAAATGGTTTCGCTCAAGCCGCGTGGTGCGCGAATGGCGGTATATACATAGAGCCCATGGGTGCGCAGGGCCTCGGGAGTCAGCGGAGTGGCACCCTGGGGCACGCGCTGCTGGGTATCGAAAGCAGGCGATAGCGCGCTGCCCGTCATCCACAGGCTGGCGGGGGGCACCCAGACGCGGCCAAGCCAAGCGCCGTAGGCCAGCACCATGGTCAAGGCAAGAAAACCACACCAGCGCGCCAGGCTGCGTTGCTTCAGCAGATGCCAGAAGCTGGGCAGGGCCACCAGGACGGTGAGCACCAGCGCCAGCAGCAGGCTTTGCCGGGTGGTCAGATGCAGCATGATCGGCAAGATCACCAGCAGAACCAGAAAGACGCATTGCGCATGAAACATGAAGTACAGGCTGCGCCATCGTCCGGCCAGCTTGTAATACAGTGGGTCGATGATCGATAGCACGGCCATGGCCATGACCAGCAGGGCAAACAGCGTCTGCCCGCTATTCCACACCGTGGTGATCAGGATGAACGGCAGGGTGAAAAACAGCGTCTCCTGGTGAATCATCTGGGCAATGAAAGAGGCAATGCCCTTGGGCAGGGTAGGGTGGCCGCGCCTGGCCAGCAGCCGCCCGATCAGGCTTTCCGACAGCAGCAGAAGCCAAGCCACCAGCAGCCCCACCGCCAGGGCCACTCCCAGCCACTGCTGACGATCCACCAGAAAAAAACTGCCCAGGCCTGCTGCAAATGCCATGGGCGGCCACAGCCAGCTCCATGGTTTCAGGCGCTCTACAAGACGCTCGACCCAGGCCTGTACGGCCCGTGTCCGAGCGGGATTCAATAAAGTGCCCATCGTCTGATCGCTCGATTCAATCGTGAAGTGTGATGATTCCTTAGCATACGCACTAATTTCCGCATACGTCGCAGTCTGCAAGACAAAAACGCAAAAATGATGGCAGCCGCTGATGGCTGCCAAGATTCATGAAAGGTCCCCACAAGGACTATGCTGAGGGCTGGATTAGCCAAAAGTCAGGGGTTGACGTACTCGAGCAACTCCACCAAGCTAAGGCAATCAAACGACCGTATGAATGCGCGGCGGGTTCGCCGAAGCTAACCTGCCCGACACTATGTGGAGAGAGCGCGAATGATCTATCAAGGCAATGCCATCACGGTGGAGCGTCGTGACACCCAGGGTGGCAATGATGTCGCAGTGCTCACTTTCGACCTGAAAGATGAGTCCGTCAACAAGCTTTCCAGTGCCGTGGTGGCAGAGCTGGGAGACGCGGTCAAGGCGCTGCAGGCCGCAAGTGGTGTGCAAGGTCTGATGATCCGCAGTGCCAAGGACGTGTTTATCGTCGGTGCCGACATTACCGAATTCCACAGCCTGTTCGACAAGGGCGAAGAGTACCTGGTGGAGATGAACCTCAAGGTTCACGATATCTTCAACGCCATCGAAGACCTGCCGTATCCCACCGTGACGGCGATCAATGGACTGGCGCTGGGCGGCGGCTGTGAAGTGCTGTTGACCACCGACTATCGCGTGATGAGCGAGAAAGCCAAGATTGGCCTGCCGGAAACCAAGCTGGGCATTCTGCCAGGCTGGGGTGGCTGCGTGCGCCTGCCGCGTCTGATCGGGGCAGACAACGCCGTGGAGTGGATTGCCGGTGGCACCGAAAACCGTGCCGATGCCGCCTTGAAAGTAGGCGCCGTTGACGCTGCCGTTGCCCATGAGCTGCTGGAAGAGGCAGCGCTGGACATCCTCGACCGCGCCAATGCCGGTGAGCTGGATTACCAGGCCCGCCGCGAAGAGAAAACCTCTCCGCTGAAGCTCAACGCCATCGAGCAGATGATGGCCTTCGAAACCGCCAAAGGCTATGTGGCCGGTAAAGCAGGCCCGCACTACCCGGCGCCCGTGGAAGCCATCAAGGTCATCCAGAAAGGGGCCGGAGAAACCCGTGCGCGTGCCCAGGCCATCGAAGCCAAGTCCTTCGCCAAGCTGGCGCTGAGCAGCGTTGCCTTCAACCTGGTGGGGCTGTTCCTCAACGATCAAGTGGTCAAGAAGAAAGGCAGCAAATACGAGAAGCTGTCTCAGCCGGTCAAGCAGACTGCCGTACTGGGTGCTGGCATCATGGGTGGCGGTATCGCCTACCAGAGTGCCAGCAAAGGCACTCCGATCCTGATGAAAGACATCAAGGACGATGCCATCGAGCTTGGCCTGAAAGAGGCTCGCAAACTGTTTTCCAAGCAGGTAGAGCGCAAGAAGCTCACCACTGAGCAAATGGCCGAGAAACTCTCCAACATCCGCCCGACGCTCTCTTACGGCGATTTCGGCAATGTCGATCTGGTGGTCGAAGCGGTGGTGGAAAACCCCAACGTCAAGGATGCGGTGCTGACCGAAGTAGAGGGCATGGTGGGTGAGAACACGATTCTTACCTCCAACACGTCCACCATTTCGATCAACCGTCTGGCGAAGAATCTGAAGCGCCCGGAAAACTTCTGCGGTATGCACTTCTTCAACCCCGTGCACCGCATGCCGCTGGTGGAAGTCATTCGTGGCGAGAAAACCTCCGACGCCGCCGTGGCCGCCACCGTGGCTTACGCCCGCGCCATGGGCAAGACGCCCATCGTGGTCAACGACTGCCCTGGCTTTTTGGTCAATCGCGTACTGTTCCCTTACTTCGGCGGCTTCAGCTTCCTGGTAGAGCAAGGGGCCGACTTCCAACGTGTCGATAAGGTCATGGAGAAGTTTGGCTGGCCCATGGGCCCGGCCTACCTGCTGGACGTGGTCGGCATGGATACCGCCGTGCACGCCAACGAGGTAATGGCCGAAGGCTTCCCTGACCGTATGGCGCGTGAAGGCAAAACCGCCATTCAGGTGATGTATGACAACCAGCGCCTGGGCCAGAAGAACGACAAGGGCTTCTACGCCTACGAAGAGGACAAGAAAGGCAAGCCGAAGAAGGTCAGCGATGAGCAGGCCCATGCCCTCGTGAAAGACGTCGTGAAAGAGCAGAAAGAGTTTTCCGACGAGGACATCGTGGCGCGCATGATGGTGCCGCTGTGCCTGGAAACCGTACGTTGCCTGGAAGACGGCATCGTCGAGACGCCCGCAGAAGCCGATATGGCACTGATTTACGGCATTGGCTTCCCGCCCTTCCGCGGTGGCGCGCTGCGCTACATCGATGCGTTGGGCGTGGCCGAGTTCGTCGCTCTGGCCGACCGTTTGGCCGAAGAGTTGGGACCGCTCTACGCACCTACCGAGAAACTGCGCGCCATGGCCAAGAACAACGAGCAGTTCTATGCCGGTTCTACTGCTAGCGCTCAGGCCTAAGTCACCACCCACAGGAGAAATATGATGAGTTTGAATCCGAGAGATATCGTGGTGGTGGACGGTGTTCGTACCGCCATGGCAAAAGCAAAGAACGGCGCTTTCCGTAACGTACGTGCCGAGAACCTGTCTGCTGCCGTGATGCAGGCGCTGTTCAGCCGGAATCCCAATCTGGATCCGTCGGAAGTGGACGATGTGATCTGGGGCTGCGTCAACCAGACTCTGGAGCAGTCCATGAACATCGCCCGTAACGCGGCGATCATGACCGGCATTCCTCGTAGCGTGCCTGCGCAAACGGTGAACCGTCTGTGTGGCTCCTCGATGACCGCGCTGCACATTGCGGCGGCCAACATCAAGGCGGGCATGGGCGACTTCTATGTGATTGGTGGCGTGGAGCACATGGAGCACGTGCCCATGGCCCACGGTGTGGACGTGAACCCGGCAGCCAGCAAGTACGCTGCCAAGGCGGCCATGATGATGGGCCTGACCGCCGAACTGCTGGGCAAGATGCACGGCATCTCCCGCGAAGACCAGGACAAGTTCGGCGTACGCTCGCATCAGCGCGCCCAGGCAGCCATGGAGAAGGGCTACTTCGATAACGAGATCATCGGTGTCGAAGGCCACGACCAGCGCGGCTTCAAGGTACTGGTGAAGAACGACGAAGTGATCCGTGCCGATGCCAGCCTGGAGTCCATGGCCAACCTGAAGCCGGTGTTCGACCCCCGTAGTGGCACCGTCACGGCCGGTACTTCATCGGCGCTGTCGGTGGGGGCCTCCGCCATGGCAGTGATGAGCTACGAGCGTGCCCAGGCGCTGGGGCTGGAGCCGATTGCCCGCGTGCTGTCGACCGGTGTGGCAGGCTGTGATGCCTCCATCATGGGCTACGGCCCGGTACCCGCGTCCAAAAAGGCCTTGAAGGCCGCTGGCCTGTCGGCAGCGGATATTCAAACCGTTGAGCTCAACGAGGCGTTTGCTGCCCAGGGTCTGCCGGTGCTCAAGGACCTGGGCTTCCTCGATGCCATGGACGAAAAGGTCAACCTGAACGGCGGTGCCATCGCCCTGGGCCACCCGTTGGGCTGCTCCGGTTCGCGCATCTGTACCACGCTGCTCAATGTGATGCAGCAGCGCGATACCACTCTGGGCCTGGCGACCATGTGTATCGGTATGGGCCAAGGCGTTGCCACGGTGTTCGAGCGCTTGAAATGACGCGCCCGCCAGCCATGTGATTGCAAAACGGCACCTTCGGGTGCCGTTTTGCCGTTTGCAGGGGGGGCGTGGCATCAAAACATGCCGCCATCCAGCCCGGCCGCCAACGCCATGGCCAGCTCCTCGACCTGTGCAGCAAATGTCTCCTGCCACTCGCCTCGCAAGACCACCGGTTGCTGAACCCAGCGCCAGCGCAGCCCGGTCACGATGCTTTCCACGGCTCGCTGGGTGCCCGTGCCGTCGTGGCCAGCGCGAATGTAGAGCGCGCAGGGCAAGCCCTGCTTCTCATCCAATACTGGGTAGTAGCTACGGTCGAAAAAATCCTTCAAGGCACCGCTCATGTAGCCGAGGTTTTCGGTGGTGCCGAGCAGAACGGCGTCGCAGGCCAGCAGGTCGGCGGGCCCTGCTTCGAAGGGAGTTTTCACCGTACAGACGACATGCTCGAGATCGGGATGCTCTGCCCCTCGCCTGGCAGCTTCCCTCAAGGCCTGGGTATTGACGGAAGGGGCGTGAGCGACGATTAATAGCTGTTTCATGGCAAAGACCTGCGCAGTGGCGATTGGCGATGTGCCCCGTAGGTGCCACACTAAAGGCAGCATGACGGCTGGTAAAGCACTGCTCAAACGTCGTGCTGACGTCATGGCTAGCCAGACGAGTATCACGATAAAGGGACAATCTGTTGAAAGCTCAACAAGGGAAGCGAGTCATGTATCTGCAGGCCAGGAGCGTGGGGAAGAGAGTAGGGCAGATAGCGGGGAAGCGCGTAGGGAAAGCGGCAGCATGCGCAGCCGTGCTGCTGTTGGTGGGGTGTGCAGGCCAGCCCTCGCCCTCCAGTAGCGCAGTGGAGTCTCCTTCGGCGGTGGAGCCTGCAGTATCACCTGTTATGCCGTCGGCCACGCGCGCGTCCGCCTCACCGGTCACGGATTGGGTGCCGCCGCTGCTGGCCAGCCCCGAAGAAGAAGCGGCTTACTATGTCAGTCGCTTGGCAGACCGCAGTTTCGTTTCGCAATATGGTGGCCCGGATAATCCGCGCCCCTGGTACATTGCCGCTGAGCGGCTGGGTGAGATCGGGGCGCCCGCAGTGCCACTTCTGCTGGCCAGGCTCAATACGCAGGACGCCTACGAGCTGATGCTGGTGCTGTATGCCCTGCACTTGGCCACGCAAGACCCGCTGATCACCTTCCAGACCCGTGGGGAATCCGTGCAGCTGCCGGGGGTGCTGGACGAGCGCATGAATGCCGACAATCGGCGCCTCGTCGAAGAGTGGCAGCAGCGCCATGCGGCGGCGTTGGATTTAGGCTAACGGTTTGGCTACATTGATGAATTGAACCTACGATCGACGATTTGGAGATGACGATGGGATTTGCACTATCTTCCATGCAGGTCAGCAGTACGGCCTTTGGTCAGCATCAGGCCATCCCTGCCAAGCATACCGGCGAAGGCGAGGACATCTCACCCGATCTGGCCTGGCAGGGTGCACCTGAAGGTACCCAAGGCTATGCGGTGATCTGCCACGATCCCGATGCCCCGCTGGTCAAAGAGGGCAGCTACGGTTTTGTGCATTGGGTGCTATACAACTTGCCGGGCGATATGACGTCGCTGGAAGAGAATACTACTCAAGGCACCTTGGGGATGTCGGATTTCGGCAAGCCGGGCTATGGCGGCCCAATGCCGCCGGAAGGCCATGGTAGCCACCTCTACTATTTCTGGGTACTGGCACTGGACCAGGCAACCACGCTTCCCGAAGGACTGACGCTGCCCGAACTGCTGCGTGCCGTCGAGCCGCACCTGCTGGGCATGAATCGGCTGGTCGGTACCTACCAGCGCGACTGACCTATCTCTTCAGGCTGGAGCATTTTGCCCAAGCCGTGTAGGCTCCACCGCTTTCTACGTCCAGTAGATGACCCGATAGCGATGGAGCCTTTTCATGAGTGACCTTCCCAACTGCCCCGCCTGCGCCTCTGAATTCACCTATGACGACGGCCTGCAATTCGTGTGCCCGGAATGCGGCCATGAGTGGTCGAAAGGTGGTGAAGAGGAAACCGCATCCGCCAGCACCGGCATTCGTGATGCCAACGGTAACCCGCTGGTCGATGGCGACACGGTGACCGTGATCAAGGATCTCAAGGTGAAGGGCAGCTCGCTGGTGGTCAAAGTGGGAACGCGGGTCAAGAACATCCGCCTGGTCTCCGGTGATCACGACATCGACTGCAAGATAGATGGCATTGGCCCGATGAAATTGAAGTCGATTTTCGTCAAGAAAGCCTGATGTTGCCACTTGCCAGGGGTCGATGCTCATTTCTGGGTCGCCGGTCATAGCTTTTATGAATGAGAATGATTGGCTTTTTTGAAGTTATCAGCGGCGAACGTGCCAGGAAGTAGCGACTTTTGCGAAGGATTTTGCAGAAGGGCTTCACATCATTTTTATACAGGACTAAAATGGTCCCCAATTAATGGGTAAGCCTCTTCCTCGCACACGGGGCCTTACATACGGGAGTCACCATGCTCAAGCTTTCTCGGCTGACAGACTATGCGGCGGTGGTGATGGCGCAAATCGCGCGCCATCCGAACACTTCCCATGCCGCCGCCGATCTGGCCGAAGCCGTTCAGCTGCCGCACCCGACTGTGAGCAAGACGCTTAAAATGCTGGTCAAGGCCGGGTTGCTGGAGTCCCAGCGCGGCGCCCAGGGTGGGTATCGGCTGGCACGCCCCGCCTCGCGGATTACCGCCGCCGATATCATCAGCGCCATCGAAGGTCCCGTGGCCATGACCGAGTGCAGCCAGGCGGAAGGCGAGTGCGACCTGGTGGCTACCTGTGGTGTGGCCGACAACTGGCAGCGCGTTTCCCTGGCCATTCGCACGCTGCTGGAGAGCGTCACCCTGGCGCACCTCGCCGACACCGCGCCCATCAAGCTGCCCGTTCAGCTACCCATTCAAAGCATTACGCTATCGGCGGCTTCGGCGTAAGTCGCAACCACATTCACTCTTATTGACGGCGAGCTCAACTCGCCACCCAACTGCCCGGAGGGTATCACCATGGCAAGCGAAGAAATGGAACAGTTGGTTCGTCGCGAGTACAAAGATGGCTTTGTCACCGATATCGAAAGCGACACACTGCCACCTGGCCTGGATGAAAACACCATTGCCTTCATTTCCAAGAAGAAGGGCGAGCCGGAATGGATGCTGGAGTGGCGTCTGGATGCCTATCGTCAGTGGCTGAAAATGGAAGAGCCCTCCTGGGCACACCTCGATTATCCGCCCATCGATTATCAGGCGATCTCCTACTACAGCGCGCCAAAGCGTCCGGAAGACCGTCCTCAAAGCCTCGATGAGGTAGATCCCAAGCTGCTGGAAACCTACGAGAAGCTGGGTATCCCGCTGCACGAGCGTGCTGCCCTGGCGGGTGTGGCGGTCGATGCGGTATTCGATTCGGTATCGGTAGCCACCACGTTCAAGAAAGAGCTGGCGGAAGCCGGGGTCATCTTCTGCTCCATCTCGGAAGCCATCCGCGACTACCCGGAGCTGATCAAGCAGTACCTGGGCACCGTCGTGCCGGTCGCCGACAACTACTTTGCTGCGCTGAACTCTGCGGTGTTCACCGACGGCTCGTTCGTTTTCGTGCCGGAAGGCGTCACCTGTCCGATGGAGCTGTCCACCTACTTCCGTATCAACGCGGCCAATACCGGACAGTTCGAGCGCACGCTGGTGATCTGCGAAAGTCGTGCCCAGGTCTCCTACCTGGAAGGCTGTACGGCGCCCATGCGCGATGAAAACCAGCTGCACGCAGCGGTGGTCGAGCTGGTGGCGCTGGATGATGCCTACATCAAGTACTCCACCGTTCAGAACTGGTACCCCGGTGATGAAGAGGGCAAAGGCGGTATCTACAACTTCGTGACCAAGCGCGGCGACTGCCGTGGTGAGCGCTCGCGTATCAGTTGGACGCAGGTGGAAACCGGCTCGGCCATTACCTGGAAATACCCCTCTTGCGTACTGCGTGGCAAGGACAGCATCGGTGAGTTCTACTCGGTGGCCGTGACCAACGGGCGCCAGCAGGCGGATACCGGCACCAAGATGATCCATATCGGTGAAGGCACACGCTCCTACATCGTGGCCAAGGGTATCTCGGCGGGCAGGAGTGATCAGTCCTATCGCGGTATGGTCAAGATCGGCCCGCGTGCCAAAGGCGCACGTAACTTTACCCAGTGCGATTCGCTGCTGATCGGCGACAAGTGCGGTGCCCACACTTTCCCGTACCAGGAAATCGGCAACAGCACGGCGACCATCGAGCACGAAGCCACCACGTCGAAAATCGGTGAAGACCAGCTCTTCTACTGCCAGAGCCGCGGCATCTCGGAAGAAGATGCGGTGAGCATGATCGTGAACGGCTTCTGCAAGGATGTCTTCCAGGAGCTGCCGATGGAGTTTGCGGTAGAAGCGGAAGCACTGTTGAACGTCACTCTTGAAGGTGCGGTGGGCTAACCGCGCAGGCATCCCCCTATTTTTTAAAAGGCGATTACTATGTTGCAAGTGAATGATTTACACGTCACCGTCGACGGCAAAGAGATTCTGAAAGGCCTGACGCTCACCATCAATGCCGGTGAAGTGCACGCCATCATGGGCCCCAACGGCGCGGGTAAATCCACCTTGTCAGCGGTCATTGCGGGCAAGGATGGCTACGAAGTCACCCAGGGCAGCATCACCTTCGAAGGCCAGGACGTGCTGGAAATGGAAATCGAAGAGCGCGCCCAGGCAGGCCTGCTGCTGGGTTTCCAGTACCCCGTCGAGATTCCGGGGGTGAAGAACATTTACCTGCTGAAGTCGGCGCTGAACGCGCAGCGTGCTGCCCGCGGTGAAGGCGAGATGCCCGCCCCAGAGTTCATGAAGCTGGTCAAAGAGAAGCTGAACTTCATGAAAATGGATGCCAGCTTCCTGCAGCGCGCGGTGAACGAAGGCTTCTCCGGCGGTGAAAAGAAGCGTAACGAAATCCTGCAGATGCTGGTGCTGCAGCCCAAGCTGGCCATGCTGGACGAAATCGACTCCGGCCTGGACATCGACGCCATGAAGGTCGTGGCCGATGGGGTCAACAGCCTGCGCGCCGAAGAGCGTGCCATTCTGCTGGTCACGCACTACCAGCGCCTGCTGGACTACATCGTGCCCGACAAGGTCCACGTCCTGATGGATGGTCGTATCGTCAAGACCGGTGACGCGGCGTTGGCCAAAGAGCTGGAGGCCAACGGTTACGAAGGCATCGAGGAGTCCGTGGCATGAGCGAGACACAAACCTTTCTGGATACGCTGGCGGCGCGCAGCCAACAGCGTGGCGCAGAGCCCAGCTGGATGGCCGCACGCCGCCAGGCGGGGGCCGCACGCTTCGAGGCGATGGGCTTTCCTACTCGTCGCGATGAAGAGTGGAAATACACCGACGTACGCGCCATTGCTCAGGGAAATTTCGCCCTGGCCGATAACGCCGAGTTCTCTCAGGCGCAGGCGGCTGCGCTGATGCTGCCACTGGAAGCCTATCGCCTGACCTTCGTCGATGGCGTATTTTCGGCGGCGCTGTCTGACCTGGAAGGTCTGCCTTCCAGCGTGCAGGTCATGCCGCTCTCCAAGGCGCTCAGCGATAACCATGAAGCGGTGGGTGGCCCGCTGGGTCGTTTGACCGGCGTGGAATTCTCCCCCTTCTCGGCGCTCAACACCGCGTTCGTGGAAGAAGGGGCCGTGGTGCGTATTGCGCCCGGCACGGTAGTGGAAAAGCCGATTCTGCTGCAGTTTCTCTCACGGGCCGGGGCGCCGGTCATGAGCCACCCGCGGGTGCTGGTCGAAGCGGCCGGGCGCAGTGAGGCCACGCTGATCGAGCACTACGTGGGGGAAGCCGATGCTGCCAACTTCACCAACGTGGTCGGTGAGCTGATGCTGGACCGTGGTGCGATCCTCAACCACTACAAGCTTCAGGAAGCTCCGCTGGGCGATCTGCACATTGCCAGTATCCACGTGGAGCAGAGTCGCGACAGCCGCTACACCTCCTACAACCTGAATCTGGGCGGTGCGCTGGTGCGCAACGACCTGATTTGCGAGCTGGACGGGCAGGGCGCCGAAAGCAACCTGTACGGGCTGTTCTTCGGTCAGGGTCGCCAGCACGTGGATAACCACACCAAGGTCAACCACAACGCGCCGCTGACGTTCTCCAACGAGAACTACAAGGGCATTCTGGATGACCGTGCGCAGGGCGTCTTCAACGGCCGGGTATACGTCAAGCGCGACAGCCAGAAAATCGAAGGCTTCCAGAGCAACCAGAACCTGCTGCTTTCCGACCGCGCGCAAATCAACGCCAAGCCGGAGTTGGAAATCTACGCCGATGACGTCAAGTGCTCCCACGGCACCACCACGGGCCAGCTGGATGAAGAAGCCGTCTATGCGCTGCGTACCCGGGGTATCGACGAAGCCACGGCGCGCGGCCTGCTGACACTGGCCTTTGCCGGTGAAGTGCTGGAACAGGTCACGCTGGATGCCATTGCCGAGCGAGTCGAGCTGGCGGTGGCAGGCAAACTGCCCGAGCGCTTCAACCTGGCAGGGCTGGTGGAAGCAGCGGCTGCGCTGAACGATTAATCAAGGAGTCCCCCATGCCCCAGAGCGTGATTGAGAAAGCGACCACGGCCAGCATTGCCGCCTACGATATCGAGGCCCTGCGCCGCGAATTCCCCGTGCTCCAGCGGGAAGTGCACGGCAAGCCGCTGGTCTATCTGGACAATGCTGCTACCAGCCAGACTCCCCAGGCGGTCATCGACGTGTTTGGCGACTACTACGCTCGCTACAACGCCAACATCCACCGTGGGCTGCACACCCTGGCGGATGAGGCGACGGCCGCGTTCGAAGCGACACGTCATCGCGCCAGGGACTTTCTCAATGCCGAGGATGCTCGCCAGATCATCTTCACTCGGGGCACCACTGAGGCGATCAATCTGGTCGCCCAGAGCTGGGGGCGAAGCCAGCTGCAGGCGGGCGACGAAGTGCTCATCTCGATGCTGGAGCACCACTCCAACATCGTGCCTTGGCAGCTGTTGGCCGCCGAGCGTGGTTTCACCATCAAGGTGATCCCGGTAGACGCTCATGGTGCGCTGGACATGGACGCCTATCGCACACTGCTCAACGAGCGTACCCGGCTGGTGGCGGTGAATCATGTGTCCAATGCGCTGGGGACCATCAACCCGGTCAAGGAAATGGCCGCGTTGGCCCATCAGCAGGGCGCACTGATTCTGGTCGACGGTGCCCAGGCGACGCCGCACCAAAAAGTGGATGTTCAGGACATCGACGCCGACTTCTACGCTTTCTCCGGCCACAAGGTGTATGGCCCCACGGGCGTGGGCGTGCTGTATGGCAAGGCGGCGCTGCTGGAGGCCATGCCGCCCTGGCAGGGGGGCGGTGAGATGATCAAGACCGTCTCGTTCGACGTGGGCACAACCTTCGCGGACATTCCCCACAAGTTCGAAGCCGGCACGCCTGCCATTGCGGAAGTGATTGCGCTGGGGCGTGCGCTGCAGTGGATAGAGGAGGTGGGGGTCGAGGCCATTGGCGACTGGGAAGCCGTGCTGTTGACCCATGCCACTCAGGCCGTCAGCCACATCGACGGACTGCGCATTCTAGGCACGGCGCCGCACAAGGCGGGAGTGCTGTCGTTCGTGGTGGACGGTGCCCACTCCCAGGATATCGGGCTATTGATCGACCAGCTGGGCGTGGCGATTCGCACGGGGCATCACTGTGCGCAGCCGCTGCTCCACCATTTTGGCGTCGAGGCTACCTGTCGTGCCTCGTTTGCAGCGTATAATACCCTGCAAGAGGTCGATGCGTTCGTTGCGGCGCTGAACCGTGTGATCCAAATGGTACGCTAAGGACATCTATGGATATCGAGCAAGTGGCCAGCCTCGAACGAGGCCAGAAACTGCCGCTACAGCGTGATGTAGAAGCCATTGCCATTCCGTTCGGCAAGACGGATACGCTGGCAGAAGATAGCATCGTCAGTGTCATGCAGGCGAAAGGCAGCTCTGTCAGCGTTGGATACGAAGGGCGGCTGTATCTGATCGAGGGTCGCAATCTCGATGCCTTGGGGCTTGAAGCATTGCCACGGCCTACGCTGCCTGAATCCGCCAGCGATGACGAGATCGAGCAGTTCGTCTGGGATCAGCTGCGCACCTGTTTCGATCCGGAAATTCCGGTCAACATCGTCGATCTGGGGCTGGTGTACGGGTGTCGTATCGAGCGCTTGATCAGCGGTGAGCGCATCGTCACCATTCGCATGACGCTGACCGCGCCTGGCTGCGGCATGGGCGATGTCATCGCTGCCGATGCGCGCAACAAGATTCTGGGAGCGCCGCAGATCAGCAAGGTGCATACCGAAATCGTCTTCAGCCCCGCCTGGAGTCGTGACATGATGAGCGATGAAGCCAAGCTTGAGCTCGGCATGTTCTAACCCCTGCTGGGGAGCTGGATGCACAGCCTGTTATTTCGTTGGGTAAAACGTTGTCTGCTGTCGCTGGTAGCCATGGTGCTGCTGGCGGCTTTGCTATTGGCGGCAGGCAACGCCTGGGTACTGCTGAGCACCTCACGCTATATCCATACGCAGCTGCAAGAGTGCCGTCCAACGGATGTCGCTATCGTTTTTGGCACCTCTCACTGGACACGTAGCGGGCTGCGTAACCCTCATTTTCATGCGCGTATGCGCACCTCGGCGCGCCTGATAGCCGATGAGCGCGTGCAGCATCTGCTGCTCTCCGGGGATAACCGCACCCAGGCCTACAACGAGCCCAGAGCCATGTGGCGCGACCTTTATCGACGAGGCGTGCCGGCCGACAGGTTGACCATGGATTTCGCGGGCTTCAGTACCTACGACACCATGGTGCGAGCGCGGCATGTGTTTCAGTTGGAGCAGGCGCTGTTGGTGACCCAGAGCTGGCACTTGCCACGAGCGATTTTTATCGGCCGCTCGCTGGGCATGGACGTGACGGGTTGTGTGGCCGAAGAGCAGCCCTCGGCGGGCGAGTGGCGGCTCAAGGTGCGTGAGTGGCTGGCGCGTATGGCGACGCTAGGGGATCTGTACCTGTGGGGCAGGGAGCCTCACTTTCTGGGGCCGGCCGAGCCTATCGTGCTGAGCCGTGATCGATTGCCTCTGGAGCCGCCACCCGTGACCACTGATGTGCTGATCGACCTGGAAGGCGTGCGCCTGCTCTATCCGGAACTCCCTCTGCTCGGAGAGCCAGCGCGGCAGCTAGAGCCGTCGGCGGCTCCTTGAAGGTGCGCGAAAGGAGCGCTTAGCGGCGAGCTTTGCGCTTTTGCAGGCTATACAGCTCGCGGATCAATTTACGGCAGCCCTGCATGCACTCTTCCACAACGGGTTCGATGGGGTCGGGCAGCGGATGGGTAAACAGGGTCGAGAGGGCTTGCATCAAGACACGCTCTTGTTCCAACAGTTCATTGATCAGAACCTGACTATCGTTGCCCACGAAGCTTTTCAGGCGGCTCCACAGCCACAGAAAGTCATCGCGCTCCACGTCGGCATCCCTGGGAAGCATTTTCAGATGGGCACGGGCCAACTCCTGCAGCTTGCGCATCTGTTTCAGTCGAGCCGTGTAGTGAGGCTTCAGCGCGTCGCGCAGCGAGGGGCGCAGGCGTTCGATATTGTCCTGGAAATAATCAATGCTATCGGCCAGCGCTTCCAGCACGCTGTCCATCGCCACTTGGCGATTGTCGAGAAACATGAGCGTCTACCTCCTTCGGTGACGCAGATTGTGGGGGTGGCAGCGTTGATTTGCCACCCCTAATGCGGATTATTTTTACCTTTGGACGTTAGCCTTTAGGCTTGGGGGGCGCTTTTCGGGCAGGCGTTGCGTTTTTTTCGATATGTTCGATGATCATGCCCGCGATGTCCTTGCCCGTGGCACTCTCGATTCCCTGCAGCCCAGGAGAAGAGTTGACCTCCATGATCACCGGCCCATGGTTGGAGCGCAGCAGATCGACACCGGCAACGCGCAGGCCCATGGCCTTGGCTGCCCGGATGGCGGTGGAGCGCTCTTCAGGGGTAATGCGAATCACGCTGGCCGTGCCGCCACGGTGGAGGTTGGAGCGAAATTCGCCTTCGGCCGCTTGACGCTTCATGGACGCCACGACTTTGTCGCCAATCACGAAGCAGCGAATGTCGGCGCCTTTGGCTTCCTTGATGTACTCCTGCACCATGATGTTGGCCTTCATGCCCATGAACGCCTGCACCACCGACTCGGCAGCCTGGTTGGTCTCGGCCAGTACCACGCCAATGCCTTGGGTGCCTTCCAGCAGCTTGATGACCAGCGGCGCCCCTTTGACCATGGTGATCAGGTCGGGAATGTCGTCTGGCGAGTGGGCAAACCCCGTGATGGGCAGCCCCAGCCCCTTGCGGGAAAGTAGCTGCAGCGAGCGCAGCTTGTCGCGGGAGCGCGTGATAGCGACCGAGTCGTTGATCACGTAGGTGCCCATCATTTCGAACTGGCGCAGCACGGCGCAGCCGTAGAAAGTCACCGAGGCGCCAATGCGGGGAATGACCGCATCGAAGGGCTCGATCTCGGCCCCCTTGTAATGAATCGAGGGGTGATGAGAGGCGATGCTCATGTAACAGCGCAGCGTATCCACGACACGAGCCGTATGGCCGCGCTGCTCGGCGGCTTCGACCAGGCGGCGGGTCGAGTATAAATTGCGGTTACGCGAAAGTAGGGCAATATGCATGCAGGGCTCCGGGCCAAAACAGGAAAGGCGTGTTAAGTATATTCAAGGCTCGCCGTGCAAAAAGGCAGCGCCGGGTGCGACTAACAGACGACGCATGGCGCGCCTGCCCAATAGCATGGGGTGGCGCATATTGCTGCGGTCGGTCAAGGTAAGTTCGACGGGGAAGCTGAGCTGGCCCAGTTCCATCTGTGTGCGAATGACGTAGCGCCATTCGCTGTGCCCATTCGAGCTGGTCACCCGTCTTCTGTCATGTAAATGTAGACGATAACGATGCCCAGGGGTGTCGGGACCCCCGCTATGTGTCACGAAACTGACCCACAGCTGCCCATGGGCGTCTTCTTCCGTCTCGATCTCTTCGGCATGCAGGGCAGAGGTGCGCGCGCCGGTATCGGCCTTGCAGCACAGGTGAAGGCCAAGGTCGGTCAGCGTGACCATTTCACGGCGGCCAATCACGGCCTTGGCCTGATAGGGTAATTCCTTCACGGTTGACTCCTGACATCTAGTTGGAAGAACAGCATGATGACCGTCACCTGTTACGAATTTATGCGCGGCGCGGCATCAGGCCTGCCAGGCGTGCGTGCATGGGTGAACCGACAGGTGCGTCACGCAGGGTCAACATGACAGGCAAGCGTAGCCTGGGAACGAGGGCGATATCACGCACGACGGCTGAGAAATCGGCACGCTCGTCTTCGGCCAGTCGGTTCAGGAACAGCGGCAGGCGTGTCTCGTCTTCCAGCAGTTGCCAGCCGCGCCCGGCCATGGCAGCCATCAGGTCAGGGCCGCAGGCAGCGCTATCCTCAAGCAAGCTCGTGTACCAATCGCCTACCGTGGGTTCTGGTGAGCTGCCGACAGCCCTTACGCAGGCGCACACGGTTTCCACGTCTCCCTCGCTGGCCGCCTGCTCGCCACGCGCCTGAAGCGCTTCCAGCAGGCAGCCTGGCAAAGGCTGGTGCTCGAGGCAGTAGCATAGCGCACGCGTAACGCTGGCGGGCAGGTAAGACAGCCGTTCGGCCAGCGCTCTGGCTGCATCGTCGTCCATGCGCACCGCAAAGTCAGCCAGCCCCTGCACGCCGAGCGCTTGCCAATCGATCGACTGCTGGCCACTCAGATACGCTTCTACCGGTTCCAGATGCTGGCTGGCAGGTAGCCCCAGGTGCAGTGTGGCACGGGCATTGAGCATGGCCTGAAAGGTGACGTCGGGCGTGAAGGCCAGCGGGTTGTCCTTCATCAGGTCGTCTACGCCAGCGCTGGCGTCAGCTGACAATGTCTGCTCTGACGCCAGGGCATTACGCCCCAGAGTTTCCAGCAAGCGATTGATGAAGCCATCCCGCTGTGCAGGCGAGAGCATGCCCTGCTCGTCCAAGGGCAGGGCGAGGAACCAAATAGCCGGTTCAGGCATCGCACCCAGCCGAAACACGATGCCCAGACGCGCCTGACCCAGCCAGGGCTCGGGCCAGGCGTGTTCGGCCTGCTCGAAGCCGCGCAGGGTATCCCGCGAGCAGGGCACCACACGACGCCCCATATGGTAGAGCGTCACGTCGGCACCGCTGCGGATAAAGAACTCGTCGAGGGTAGTAATTGGTTGCATGACATCCTTCCGCATTTCAAGCGTGCACTCTACCTTGATGCTCGGTCACTGTCAGCCGTAACCATTGATAAAACCATACCTTATCGTCGAAGTGGTCAAAAAGTGAACAACATTCCCCAGGCCCCGTGGGAGTAGCCGTTGCGACACCTTTCCATAGTTTATCCACAGTCTCTTGCAGGTTTTCTGTGAATCTGTGCATAAACGCGTTGGCCATGCCTCTCGGTGGCAAGTTACACACAGAGTTGGGATAATCACGCCGACCATTCCTTATGAGTAGACTGTTTATGAGCGTCCATCAACAGCTTCAAACCGCGCTTCTCGAGCTTGAAGCCGCGATGAAAGCCGCCAACCTATGGCGAACCCCCCTTCCAGAGGCGAGTGCGTTTGCCAGTCAGGAGCCCTTTTGTGTGGATACCATGTCGCTGCCCCAGTGGGTGCGCTATGTGTTCGTGTCCCGGTTGACCGCGCTGGTAGAAGCTCAGGCGACCCTGCCCGCCAAATGTGAGGTAGCGCCCGCCATGGCCGCTTATCTGATGCAGGAAAAAGTGCGCGCCAGCGACCAGGTGCTGGTGATTCGCGCCATGGAAAGAGTCGACCAACTGGTGACAGACAACTGAACAGGTGGCCGTCAGCGCGGTGCTGTCGTGCTTCTCAACCGAACAGGCCCGGAGCTAATGCCCCGGGCCTGTTCGGTTTGATGGGTAGCTCCGTATCTTTTAGAAGCGGTAGCTGAGACCCGCCATGACCACGATGGGGTCGATTTCGACGGTGCCCGCTGCGGCGCCGTTCACCGTGGCGTCCGTATCGATGTCCAGGTACCAGGCGGCGGCGTTGAGCGCCCAGTTGTCGTCGATCAGCAGGTCGATACCCAATTGGCCTGCCAGACCCCAGGAGTCGTCCAGATCCAACTCACCAATCGCCAGCTGTTCGTCCGAGAAGCGCGTGTAGTTGATACCAGCGCCAATGTAGGGCTGAACCCGTGCCTGGGTGCCGCCCAGCGGGTAATACTGCAGCGTCAGGGTGGGTGGCAGGTGCTTGGTCGAGGCAAGGTTCTCGCCGTTCAGGGCAATGTCGTGCTTGAAGGGCAGTGCGGCCAGCAGTTCGACGCCCACCTTATCGTGAAAGCGATAGCCCAGCGTAAAGGCGAAGTCGGTCTTGTCCTGAACGTCCACCGCCAGTGCGCCGTTGGCCAAGGCGCCGTTGTCGTTTTTGGGTGTCACTTGTGCCACGCCCACGCGGGTAAAGAAGTCACCTGCGCCGTAGGCAAAGGCCTGGCTGCTGGCGGCCAGCGTTGCAGCGGCCATGCTGGCAGCGATGAGAAGAGAGGGTTTGAACGGGCGCATAATGTTGCTCCTGACCATGATGAGGGTGAGTGGTTCGCGATCCATGGCGCCACTATAACCAGCCAGAAGCGGTGCGTTATTGACCTGAGGCAAAGAGCGGTGCGCAAGCGGCCAACAATGCAAGAGACCTCCTGCAAGGCGGGGCCTTGACGAGGAGGTCTCGGATGACTGCTTGCCGATGCTCACCGCCTTCCGAAGCAGGCGGTGAGGGTGGCATGCTGGCCAAGAGCCGTGGCTAAAAATCGTCGCCAGGCGTAATGGTCAGGATCAGCGTTCGATGTGCTGGTACTCACCGGCATCGGCGGTCATGTTGCTGACGACCAGGATGGCGATGAAGGAGGCGATGAATCCGGGAATGATTTCGTAGACACCCGGGCCGCCCATGAAGGAGCCGCTCCAGCCCAGCGAAATCCAGATCATCACGGTGGCGGCACCGACGATCATGCCGGCCAATGCGCCTGCACCGTTGGTGCGCGGCCACATCAGCGCGAGGATGATCAGCGGACCAAAGGCAGCGCCAAAGCCTGCCCAGGCGTTACTGACCAGCCCCAGCACCTGCGAGTCTTCATTGGAAGCAATGATGGCGGCCACGATACCCACCAGCACGACGCACACACGGCCCACCGCCACGCACTGCTGCTCGGTGGCATTCTTGTGCAGGAACAGGCGGTAGAAGTCTTCCGTCAGCGAAGAGGAGGACACCAGCAGCTGGCTGGAGATGGTACTCATGATAGCTGCCAGCAGCGCCGCGTAGAGGAAGCCGGTGATCAGCGGGTGGAAGAGCAGATTGGCCAGCACGATGAAGATGGTTTCAGGATCCTGGATGTCCATGCCGTTACGCACTGCGAAGGCGCGACCCGCCAAGCCCAGCGACACGGCACCGATCAGCGAGACCAGCATCCAGCCCATACCGATGTTACGCGCTACAGGCACGTCTTCTTGTGAGCGAATGGCCATGAAGCGCACGATGATATGCGGCTGACCAAAATAGCCCAGGCCCCAGGTCACCGCCGACAGCCAGCCTACGAACGTCAGCCCCGTGGTCCAGGAGAGCAGCGTGGGATCGACACTGTTGAGCGTCTCCGACGCCTGTGAGAAACCACCGCCGCCGTCACCGAACAGCACCACCGCAGGCATGATGATCAAGGCCAGCATCATGATGCAGCCCTGCACGAAGTCGGTCATGCTCACGGCCAGGAAGCCGCCTACCACGGTATAGATCAGCACCACGCCGAGGGTAATGATGACGCCCATGGCGTAATTGCTCATGTCGCCAAAGTTGTACACTCCGGTGAAGGCCGTTTCGAACAGCTTGCCACCGGCTACCAGGCCCGAGGCGGTATACACGGCAAAGAAGATCACGATCACGATGGCCGACACGGTGCGCAGTGCCAGGGCACGAGTCGGGAATCGGTTGGCCAGAAACGCCGGAATGGTAATCGCGTTGCCGTAATGAATGGTCTGCTCGCGCAGACGAGGCGCGACCAGTATCCAGTTGAGCAGTGCGCCCACCAGCAGGCCAATGCCGATCCAGGCAGAGCCCAGCCCAGACACGAACATGGCCCCGGGCAAGCCCAGCAGCAGCCAGCCGCTCATATCGGAGGCCCCTGCCGAGAGTGCCGCGACCTGCGGGCTGAGAGTACGGCCCCCCAACATGTAATCTTCCGAGGAAGAGGTCGCTTTGCGCATGGCATAGATGCCGATGGCGATCATGAGCGCAAAATATCCAAGCAAGCTAATCCAAACACCAGTAGCCATAACACTTCTCCAGTTCGTCAGAACGGAGTCAGGTCACCTACGAAAGCCCGCGCGTGCTGGCCGCTCTTTCGTACATTCCTGACTCCGACAGCGTCAGCGCCTTGGCGGTGCGTGGCCAAGGCACGTTGATCTTGTTGTTAATTTCCCTGCCGGTTCGGCGTGGCCAGTGGCTGGCCACGGCTCGAGCCGTCAAGCAGGGCGCCGGAAAGGGTATGGCGGAGTATCGATGTCGAGTTCCCTGTGCCTGGTGCACGGCCTGGGAGGGCCGTGGCAGCGCAGGCAGTCACGCTATTATTGTCAACCATGAGACGGATCCTTTTCAGGAGTTCAGGTTAGTTTATGTCGATGAGCGTTCTACTCATCCCCTAGCGCCAATAGAGACGCGTTGCCACCCAGGGCGGCGGTGTTGTTGGTGATCGTCTTCTCAGTCACGAAGCGCTGCAGGTAATGCGGGCCACCCGCTTTGGGGCCGGTGCCCGAAAGGCCCTGACCGCCGAATGGCTGCACGCCGACCACTGCGCCGATGATATTACGGTTGATGTACACATTGCCTACTCGAATTTTCTGCGCTATTTCAGCGGCAAAGGATTCGTTACGGCTATGCACGCCAAACGTCAGGCCATATCCCCGTCCGTTGATGTCGTTGATCACCTTGTCGATCTCGCGGGCCTTGTAACGCACGATGTGCAGCACGGGGCCAAACTGCTCGCGGGTCAGCGCATCGATGCTGTCGATGGTAAAGGCGACCGGGGCCACGAAAGTGCCGTGCTGAGTATGCTCGGCGGTCATCGGGGTTTCGGCGACCAGCCGGTTTTCGCCCTTGAGCTTGTCGATATGTGCCAGCAGCCCTTTGCGCGCGTCCTCATCGATGACCGGGCCCACGTCGGTGCCCAAATCGCGCGGATCACCGATCCGCAGTTCGCTCATGGCGCCCTTGAGGATCTCGATGACGCGGTCGGCCACGTCATCCTGCAGGTAAAGCACACGCAGGGCAGAACAGCGCTGCCCGGCGCTCTGGAACGCTGACTGGATCGTGTCCATGACCACCTGCTCGGGCAGGGCGGTGGAATCCACGATCATGGCGTTCATGCCGCCGGTTTCCGCGATCAGGGTTGGCAGCGGCGCGTTTTCGCGGGCGGCCAGGGCGCGGTTGATGATCTGAGCCGTATCGGTGCCGCCGGTGAACACCACGCCGGTGATGCGCGGGTCGGAGGTCAGCACGCTACCCACGGTGGGGCCGTCGCCCGGCAGCAGCTGCACTACATCGCGGGGCATGCCCGCTTCGTAAAGCAGCTCGATGACGCGATGCGCGACGATGGAGGTCTGCTCGGCGGGTTTGGCCAGCACGGTGTTGCCTGCCACGGCGGCTGCGACGATCTGACCGCAAAAAATGGCCACTGGGAAGTTCCAGGGGCTGATGGCGGCAAACACGCCCTTGCCGCCCATGGATAGCCGGTTCGATTCACCGGTGGGGCCAGGCAGCTCGATGGGCTCGCCGAACGACTCTTCGGCGCGCATGGCGTAATAGCGGCAGAAATCCACGGCCTCCTTGATCTCGTCCACGCCGTCGGTGAGCAGCTTGCCACCCTCCCGGGAGCAGAGCGTCATCAGCTCGGCCATGTGCTCTTCCATCAGGTCGCCCAGGCGGCGAACGATGGCCGCGCGCTCGGCAACCGGCGTGGCATCCCAGCGCGGGAACGCTTCCCAGGCAGCGTCCAGTGCCTTGGCCGCCTGCTCCTTGCTGGTCCACTGCACGCTGCCCACGGTCTGGCGACGATCAAAGGGCGATGTCACGCGATGGGTATTGCCCGCATCTTCGGCCACGTCGAACGCCAGCAGTGGCCGGGTGGGGTACTGCTTGTCCATGAACGTGGCCATCTTCTCCATCAGCGGATAGTACTGGCTGCGGATATTGAGGTTGACGCCACGAGAGTTGCGGCGTTTCGCACCGTAGATGTCCTTGGGCAGCGGAATCCGCTTGTTGTAGAAGCTCTTCTGCTGGCGCAGGGTTTCGATGGGGTGCTTGCAGAGCGACTCCACCGGCACTTCGGGGTCGACGATCTGGTGCACGAACGAAGAGTTGGCGCCGTTTTCCAGCAGACGGCGCACCAGGTAGGGCAGCAAGTCCTTGTGGGCGCCCACCGGGGCGTAAATGCGGCAGTAGGTGCCTTTGGGGGCCCGGGCCAGGGCGGCGTCATACAGCGCTTCGCCCATGCCGTGCAGGCGCTGGAATTCGAACGGGCGGCTGTCTTGGTTGGCCAGCTCCAGAATCGTGGTCACGGTGTGCGCGTTGTGGGTGGCGAACTGCGGGAAGATGCGCCCGCGGGTGTCGTCGGAGAGCAGGAACTGGGCGCAAGCCAGGTAGGCCACATCGGTACATGCTTTGCGCGTGTAGACCGGGTAGCCATCGACCCCCAGCTGCTGCGACTCCTTGATCTCGCTGTCCCAGTAGGCGCCCTTCACCAGGCGCAGCGGAATTTCGTCGCCTTGCTGGTCGGCCAGTCGGTTCAAGTAGTGCAGAACGGGCAGCGCACGCTTCGAGTAGGCTTGCACCACCAGGCCGAAGTGGCCCCATCCTTTGGCAGCACTGCTTTGATAAATGGCGCGGAAGACCTCCAGCGAGAGCTCCAGGCGGTCTACTTCTTCGGCGTCGATGGTGACGGCCACGTCCAGCTCGCGCGCCTTGGTGACCAGCTTGATCACGGTGTCCACCAGCTCGGCCAGCACCTGCTCGCGACGGCCAAACTCATAGCGCGGATGCAGGGCCGACAGCTTGATGGACACTGAAGGTGCAGGGGTCTTGTCGCCCAGGGTCTTGCAGGCTTTGCCCACCTGCTCAATGGCACGGGCGTAGTCGTCGAAGTAGCGCTTGGCATCGGCGCGGGTGCGGGCGGCTTCCCCCAGCATGTCGTAGGAGTAGGTGTAGCCCTTGTTGAACAGCGGCTTCGAGCGCTTGAGCGCTTCGTTGATATCGCGGCCCAGCACGAATTGCTTGCCCATGATTTTCATGGCTTCCATCATCGCCCGGCGAATCACCGGCTCACCCATACGGTTGACCATGCGATTGATGAAGTGAGCAGGCTGGCCCTCTTTGGGGTGGTCCAGCTTCAGTACCTTGCCGGTCATCAGCAGGCCCCAGGTCGAGGCGTTGACCATCCAGGACTCGCTCTTGCCCACGTGGGACTGCCAGTCGGCCGGGCCAAGCTTGTCTTCGATCAAGGCGTCGGCGGTGGCGGTGTCCGGGATGCGCAGCATGGCTTCGGCCAGGCACATCAGCATCAGGCCTTCATGGGTGTCCAGGCTGTACTGCTGAAGCAGCTCGTCGATGGTATCGACGGCGGTATCCATGTTGCGCACTTCTCGCACCAGCGCGGCCGTGTTGGCTTCGATGCGGGAGAAGTCGTCCGAGTCGGCGTTCAGTACCTTGATCAGCTCGCTAACGTAGGCATCCTCATCCACGATGTAGTGGTCGCTAATACGCGCCATCAGCGTATCAAGGTCGGTTTGCCAGATGGCTGGGTCACGCATTTTCTTGGCATTAAGCATTGAGGCCCCCGTAAGACAGGTCTGAAACAGGCTGCTGAAGCGAATGGCTGGATTCACCAGCGTTTAAAAACAGTGATAGCAGGGCAGGTGCCCAGTATGTTGTCGAATGTAGAGCGCGCGCCCGTCAGTTGTATGTCGTTTTCATGGCAAAACGTGTCAAATTCTCGGCAAGAAGCGCCTGTTTACGACTTTAGTAGAGCGGTTGGCGACTTGCCAGCACCGCTCTCAACGCTGCCGGGCCATCATAGGGGAATGCCGGCCTGTGCCAGCCGAACCGAGCCTAGCGTGAGGGAGCAGCAGCAGAGGCAGTGCTCGGCGTTCCATTGGTCGTGGGGAGGGTGGCGCTGGCAGTGCCCTGGCGCAACTGGCGAGGCGACGCGCCGTAACTGCTCCGAAAGGCATGAGAGAGCGCGCTCTGGTTGGCAAAGCCGGTCTGGATGGCAATATCGGTCAAAGGCAGGCGGCTTTGCAGAATCAGCTGCCGAGCGGCGTGCAGGCGCTGTCGACGCACGTATTGCCAAGGCGACAAGCCTGTCTGGGCACGGAAGCGTTCCGAGAAGTGGGCCTCGCTCAGGCAGGCCAGCTTGGCCAGGTCGGCAACGCGCAGCTCGTCGGCCAGATGGCGGCGAATGAAACGGTCGATCTGGTGCAGGTCGATGCGCCGTTGGGCAGCGGATGGCTCTGCCCCCAGGCGGGCTTTCAACGACCCCAGCAGCGTCGCGGCCAGACGGTCCTGTTGAAAGGAGGTGGCCGAATTGTCGAATCCTCGGGCCAGCTCGCTTTCGACGAAGGTCAGGTAGTGGCGTAATGCGCTGTCCAGCGCAAAAAAACGCGGCGCATCGAACAGCGCTACCAGCTCGCGATGCTCTCCCGTCAGTGCGGGGGCGTCTTCCGGCAGGTCCAGAATCAGCTGGCGGTTATGGCCGCTGCCGGAGTAGTAATGCTCGTGATTGGCGGGCACGATACAGCCTGAAAACGCATTGACGCGTCCGCCCAGTCCCTCGATCTCGAACTCGGACGAGCCGCACAGAGTAATGACGATCTGATGAAAGTCATGGGCGTGGTGGCGGGTAGCGCTCTCCAGCGGGATTTGGCGAATGGTGCTGGGCATGAAGGTCTCCTCGACGATGCAAGGCTAACGCTGGCGTAGCGCGGTATGGGCCGCCAGATGATCGCGCAGGGCCTGAAGCTCTTCCTGCCCGGTGGCGTTGAGCAGCGGTTTGCCTTGGGCGATCTGCCAGCGTCTGCCGTGGCTATCCATCAAGTGCGAGGCGCGACGGCGTATGTTATCCAGATATTCGTCATGACGAATGGGGTAACCAATGATGGTGTTCCACTCGGTTTCGCTCACCTGACTGGCCAGGGCTTTGTCGAAAAGGGCGATCAGATCCTGAGGCTCGGTGCGGTAGCGCGGTGTGCTGGCGGTCATCAGCGCCAACAGCACGCCGCCAATCACCACGACGCAAACGCCAAAGACCAGTAAATAAAGTGCCATGTCACGCTCCCTGTGTCGCGGTGAGAGAGGAGTGGCTAGTATACGCGTCCCTTGGGGAAGACGAAAATTTTGACCTTTGTGCGAACTTTTCCTCTGGGCAGTGTCTGATAGTGTACAGGCAACATCGCGATGGCAGTCGCTAATAGTGTTGTTCTGGCTATTGTTTTCGATCCCTTGCTTCCGCTGCTTTTTAAAGCAGCGGTTTTTTTTGCGATGAAGAAAATGTCGGTTCAATGACGTCGAATGGTCAACAGGGCGATCAGGATGTCGCGACGGGTAACGATGCCGATCAACCGCTGTTGTTCGACCACCGGATAGATCTTGGGCTTCTTGCCCAGCATCTCCTGAGCCAGGTCGGTGATGCTCTGGTTGGGCGACGCGGTCAGCACATCCTGGCGCATCAGCTCTTTGACCAGTGGGGCTTCGTCGTCATGGTATATGCTGTCCAGTACGCGGCCAAGCACGTCCTGTTCGGAAATGAAGCCGATCAGCCGGTCGGCTGCATCGACGACCGGTGCGCCGGGCAGGCGATGCAGCGCCAGGCCTTGCGCCAGATTGGTGATGGACGTCTCCCCCGAGACGCGGTAGCAATCGCGGGACATGATATCGCGTACGGTATCCGGAATCTTGTTGTTCATGGGCAGTCTCCTCGAGCGTGACGCAGTGGCCGCCAGGCACGGCCAACTCTTTTACTGTAGGAGATTTAACTTGCCCTGCCTTGCCCCCATACTTCAGACATTCAACGGTTGACCATGGTCGAATCGTCAGCGACGTAGTCAGGAGCTTTTATGGACGCACGTGAATACCTCAACCGCAAGGGAGTCGGTCTGGAGCGAGAGCCGGAGCGCCCCAATACCCTGGAAGAGAAAGCCTGGGAGCGGGCGCGCGGCTCCGGTAACCAGCGCCCCAAGGCGGGTACGCCCCATGACTGGGAAGACTGGGAGCGTTTTCACGATGACCTGACCGAAGGCGTCGAGACCCTGGAGCAGAAAATCAACAAGGAAGCGCACCGCAAAGCGCTGGCCCGCGCTCAGGAGAAGGCCGAAGCGTCAGAGGCGAAGGCCTCGAATACGCAGGCCACAAGCACCCCAGCCCATGCCCCGGTGGGGCACTACACGCCGCCAGCGGTGGCGCAGCCTGCTTCTTTGAGCGTATCGCAGGCATCTCCTGGGCAGCCCCCCGTGCAGGAACCAGCTGCCTTGCGCCTGGCCTATCGCGCGCTGGCCATATTGCTGCCGCCTTTGGCGGTGGGGCTGACCGATGGCGGCGGACAGCGGGTGGCCACGGCGACGCTCCTGACCCTGCTGGGCTGGTTACCTGGGGTGATCTACGCCTGGCGCTGGCTTGGCCAGCATCGCACTGAGCGCTGATTTCCTCGCCGTGCCCATTGGCAGCCAACGATAACTGCGTATAATCTCCGTCAACTTTTAATGTTTTTCGGGGTTTACTGATGAGCTATCTGGTCGGTGTCACGGCGCTTTGGGCTTTCTCTTTCTCCTTGATCGGCGTCTACCTCGCGGGGCAGGTGGACAGCTACTTTGCCGTTTTGATCAGGGTGGCACTCGCCATGCTGGTGTTCCTGCCGTTTTTACGGCCGGGCCTGCTGCAGGGTAAGCAGCGGCTGGCACTGATGGCGCTGGGCGCCATTCAGCTGGGCGTCATGTACACCTTCTTCTACCAATCCTTCCTGCTGCTGTCGGTGCCGGAAGTCCTGCTGTTCACCATTTTCACCCCCGTGTATATCGCCCTGCTGGATGACCTGATGTTCAAGCGATTCACGCCCATTTATCTGGTCACTGCGCTGCTGGCGGTGCTGGGTGCCGGGGTGATCCGCTACGACGGCATTGACAGCGGCTTCTGGCTGGGCTTTCTGGTCGTTCAGGGGGCCAACCTGTGCTTTGCGATTGGTCAAGTGGGCTATCGCCGTTTAGCGGCAGACCTGCCGCCCACCCTGGCCTGGCACAACGTGTTTGGCTGGTTCTTCATCGGCGCCATGCTGGTGGCGTTGCCGGCCTTCCTGCTGTTCGGCAACGTGTCAGCGCTACCCAGCACTCCGGTGCAGTGGGGCGTGCTGGCATGGTTGGGTCTGGTGGCCTCCGGGGTGGGCTACTTCGCCTGGAACCAGGGCGCCACCCGGGTGGATGCGGGCACCCTGGCCATCATGAACAACGCGCTGGTGCCTGCCGGGCTGGTGGTCAACCTGGTCATCTGGAACCGCGATGCAGACTTGGGCAAGCTGTTGCTGGGCGCGGCCATCATGGGGGCGTCTCTGTGGCTCAACCACTGGTGGCTGCAGCGCCGCAAGGTTGCCCTGGCCTGACCCAAGCTGCTGATTTTACGGCGTGGCAGGGGGCATCGCCACGCCGTCGGATTTGCCCGATACCTCGTGACTCCCCATAATGTGGGCTGATGCCAGCGAGAGTCGCCCATGTCTCATACCTCAACCTCACAAACCGCCGCCGGGCGCCAGCGTCCAGCCACGCCGCCGTTCAAGACCATTGGCCTGATTGGCCGCCTGGGCAGCGACAAGGTGCTGGACTCGCTCCAGCGCTTGGTGGATTACCTGGTTGGCCATGGCTACAAGGTGCTGATCGAGGACCGTACCGCCACCGCGCTGCCGCATCATGGCCAGCCGGAAGCCAGTCGTCGCATGCTGGGCGAGCTGTGCGATCTGGTCATCGTGGTGGGCGGCGACGGTAGCTTGCTGGGCGCCGCCCGTACCCTGTGCCGCAGTGGCACGCTGATTCTGGGCGTCAACCGCGGGCGGCTCGGCTTCCTGACCGATATCTCCCCCGACGAGCTGGAGCAGCGCGTGGGGGAGGTGCTGGCAGGCGAGTTCGAAATAGAAGAGCGCTTTCTGCTGGATGCCGTGCTGTACCGCAATGGCGTGGCGGTGGGTAACGGCGAAGCGCTCAACGAAGTCGTCGTGCACCCTGGCAAAGCGGTTCGCATGATCGAATTCGAGCTGTTCATCGATGGCCAGTTCGTCTACAGCCAGCGCAGCGATGGATTGATCGTCGCTACGCCGACTGGCTCGACGGCCTATGCGCTTTCCGGTGGGGGCCCAATCATGCACCCCAAGCTGGATGTGGTCACGCTGGTGCCCATGTTCCCGCATACCCTCTCCAGCCGTCCGATCGTGATCGATGCCGCCAGCGAGATTCGTATACACATCGGCGAAACCAACCAGACCTACCCGCATATCAGTTGCGACGGGCAAACCCGCGCGGTGGCCAAGCCCGACGATGTGCTGGTGATTACTCGCAAGCCGGAGCGCGTTCAACTGGTACACCCCTTGGGGCATAACTTCTATGAAGTGCTGCGCAGCAAACTCGGTTGGAGCCATCGGCTAGGAGATTGACATGGAGGGGTACGATCTCATTGGTGATGTCCACGGCTGCGGTGCCACACTGGCCTCGCTGCTGGAGAAGCTTGGCTACCATCAGCGCAAGGGCGTGTATCGCCACCCGCGCCGCAAGGTGATCTTCCTGGGGGATCTGATCGATCGCGGCCCACGCATTCGGCTGGCGGTGTCCATTGCGCGGCGCATGGTCGAGGAGGGCGAGGCGCATATCGTCATGGGCAACCATGAATACAACGCCCTGGCCTATATGCACCCGGCCCCGCCAGGCAGCGCCAAGCGCTGGCTGCGCGAGCATACGCCGCGCCATAATCGCATCATTCAGGATACCCTCGACCAGTATCGTGACCATACCAACGAATGGGAAGATACCCTGGCCTGGTTCAAGACCATTCCGCTGTGCCTGGAACTGGACGGTATCCGGGTGGTGCACGCCTGTTGGGACGACGAGCTGATTCGCCAGCTTCGCCAGCGCTCCCCGTCTGCCCAACTGGACGACCGCTTTCTGGTGGAGTCCACCGACCCCTCGACCCAGGCGTTCCGAATTCTCGACCGCCTGACCCGTGGCCCGCACATTCGGCTACCGGAGGGCGTGGCCATCCACTCGGGCGACGGCTTTACCCGCCAGACCTTTCGCGCGCACTTCTGGTCGGCCAACCCGCAGCAGTGGGGCGATGTGGTATTCCAGCCGGATAACCTGCCGGGAGACCTGGAGACGCGGCCATTGACGCTGCAGGAGCGCGAGCGGCTCAGCTATTACGGCCCGGAGCAGCCGCCGCTGTTCATCGGCCACTACTGGTGCGAGGGCATTCCCGCCTTGCCCGCCGCCAATATCGCTTGCCTGGACTACAGTGCGGTAAAATTTGGTCGGCTGGTGGCCTATCGCTGGAGCGGTGAACGCCAGTTGAATGCCGATCATTTCGTCTGGATTCAAGTGCCTAGAGAAGAGCGGGCATTGCCCAAGCCCTGGGAGATCGATTTTGATTGACCCTTTTGAGTAATTATTACAATTGGTTACATAATTTTTGCAAAACTGCTGAACTAACCCTGCTGCCGGCTATCAGAGTAAGTGTTCCCTTGAATGATCCCTTGCTTTTATCCGGCGGCCCCCTCCGCCGGATTTTTTTGCGTATCCGATGGCAAACGTGCGCGTAAGCGTCATGACCACTGGTTAAAAGGAAGATGTCATGCACCCCGTCATGCTCTTGCCCCCCGATGCAGACACTCAAGCGCTGCGCAAGGCCCTATGGCATTACCGGATAGGCCATCGCATCACCGATGAAGAAGACGGCCAGCTCCTCTGGGTGGCTGACCCGCGCCAATACGATGAGCTCCGTGCCCTGGTGGCTCGCTGGGAGCGAGGCGACGAGCTGATCAGCGACGCTGCGCCACCCAAGCGCTCGCTGCCCGCCCAAGGGCTGGTCGCGACTCTGCGACAAGTACCGGTGACGGCGCTGATGATTCTGATCAGTCTGGCCGTATTTGCATTGACCGGGATCTGGGGCGACCTGTTGATCGTCTCTTTGACCATCGTGCCGGTGGGTGTCTCTGGGGGGCAACTGGTCTACGGTTCGCTGCCCGATACCTTGCTCAGTGGTCAGGTGTGGCGCCTGCTGTCACCGGCTTTTCTCCACTTTGGCTGGATGCACCTGATCTTCAACCTGATGTGGGTGTGGTATTTCGGCCAGCAGATCGAACGGCGCCAGGGCAGCAAAACGATGCTGCTATTGCTGTTGCTGGCGGGCATCGGAGCTAACCTTGCCCAGTACATGACCGGCACGGTGCTGTTTGGTGGCATGTCCGGGGTCGTCTATGCGCTTTTGGCGCATGTGTGGCTGATGTCCCGGCGTGCCCCAGGCAGCGGTTTTTTCGTGCCGCAAATGCTGGTGGTCTTCATGCTGGGCTGGATGGTCTTTACCATGACCGGCATTGCAGGCACCGTGGGCTTTGGCAACGTTGCCAACGAGGCGCATTTGGGTGGCCTGCTCGTGGGGCTGGCAACCGGCTGGTATTATTCTTCCCGCTTCAAAAAGCTTTGAGCAACCCGCAAAAGAGGTGCTGACCGTGAGTGACATGACGTTCGACAAGATGATTCATCAAATGACGCCCACCATCTATGAAAGCCTCAAGCAGGCGGTTGCCCTGCGCAAGTGGCCGGATGGGCGTCGCCTGACCGCCGAGCAGACCGAGCTCTGCCTGGAGGCGGTGATGCGCTATGAAATGGAAAACAACGTGCCCGAAGCCAATCGGGTGGGCTACCTGGAGCGCCGCACCTGTGGGGCGGGTGCCACGGGGGCGGGCGTCAGCCCGGAAATGGCAGGCCTGGCTCGGGATGCCACCCGTGACTGATGATTTGTTTGCCACCGATGCTACGCCGGTGCAGGGGTGTCTGCAGAAAATGGCGGCCAGTGTGCCAGGCCGCAAGGATGCCGAGGTGGTGTACCACCTGCGTGCCGGGGAGCATCGGGTTGGCCTGAACGAGCGGGTAGGGTCGTTCATACGCCTGCACTGGAGCGGGGCCATTGCCTGCACTCACTGCGGGCGCGCCACCAACAAGAGCTTTGCTCAGGGGTATTGCTACCCGTGTTTCAAGCGCTTGGCCCAGTGCGATACCTGCATCATGAAGCCGGAAACCTGCCACTACTACCAGGGCACCTGCCGCGAACCCGAGTGGGGCGAGGCCCACTGTTTCCAGCCCCATATCGTTTATCTCGCCAACTCCTCGGGGCTGAAGGTGGGCATCACCCGCAAAACCCAGATGCCTACCCGCTGGCTGGATCAGGGAGCCATTCAGGCGCTGCCCATTCTGGAGGTCGATACGCGGCAGCAGTCCGGCATGGTCGAAATGCTGTTCAAGGAGCAGGTCGCCGACCGCACCAACTGGCGGGCCATGTTGAAAGGCGAGGTGGCCACGCTGGACCTGTGTGCAGAGCGAGACCGTCTGTTGAGCGTATTGGCCGATGGGCTGGCGCAACTGCGCCAGGTGCACGGTGAGGATGCCATTCGTGAACTGGATGAAACGCCTCACCACTTCCACTACCCGGTGGAGGCTTTTCCACGCAAGGTGGTGTCGCACAATTTCGATAAGCAGCCACAGGTAGAGGGTGTCTTGCAGGGCGTGAAAGGGCAGTATCTGATACTCGATACCGGCGTGATAAATCTTCGTAAATTCACGGGTTACGAGATTATCGTTAGCTAAACGCCTAGCCAGAGTGGCCAGTGTTGTCTAAGGTTAACGGAGTTATTTCTCCCCCTGCCCAATGCAACGCAAGGAAGCCGCAATGCCCTGGCTAAAATTGCTTCACATTGCCGCACTGGTTATCTGGTGCGGTTCGCTGCTTTACTTACCTGCGCTGCTGAGTCACGCCCTTCAGCTGCGCAAGGACGCTGGATTTGCGCAGGGCTCACCGCCCATGCCGCGCTACTTCTACAACTCCGTTGCCACCCCTGCCGCGCTGCTGGCCATTGCGTCGGGCACGCTGCTGTTCCTGCTTCACGGGCTAATGGGTGGGTGGCTGATCTTCAAGCTGGCTGCGGTGGTCGCCATGGTGGCTGCCCATGGCTGTTTTGGCTGGCTGATTCTACGTCTGGAAATGGGCATCTATCGCGGTGTGAAACCCGCCAACCTGCTGGCGCTGTTGCTGGCAGTGGCGGGTATTCTGGCCGTACTGGGCTTCGTGCTGGCCAAACCACTTGATTGGAGTTAGCCGATGCCCATGAGCAGGTGGTCAGTCGACATCCACGCCCACGGCGTGTTCATAAACCAGTTGGCCGCCCAGCCAGCCGGCCAGCGCAATCAGTCCTCCGGTCAGCAGCGATACCGCCAGCCCCCAGGGCAGGATCGCGTCGGGCTCGTTGAAGCGCAGCAGCCAGTTGAACGACGCCAGCGAGAGCATCACCACCGCCACGATGGCGTGGCTCCAGCCGGTAATCAGACGCCGAATGCGCGACACCGTGACCAGATCGATGATACCGGCTATCGAGGCGACCCAGCCGCCAAAGGCGCCGACGCCCGCCAGCCACAGGCCGCTGCGCATCCAGAAGGGGTCTTCGGTATACCAGTAGGCCAGGTCGCTTGCCACCAGGGCCATCAGGGCAGCAACGGGGAAGTGAATCATTACGGGGTGCAGCGGGTGGCCAGCCAAAGAGGCTCGGCTTTTGATCGAACGTTGGGGAGTTGGCGCCATGGTCACTTCCTGTGGGCAGACTAAAGGGAAACAGCATATGAGGGAACGCAACAGCAATATAGCCTCGCCCAACATTCAACGCGTTACGGGTCGGCGGGTCAACCGGATAGCCATTTTGGCGGTTCTCGGACTGGCCCTGTTGACCGCTGGCTGTGCGGGCGATAAGTCCATTCTAGACCCCGCTGGGCAGGCTGCACGAGATGTTGCCCTGATTTGGTGGATCATGTTGACCTTCAGCACCGTGGTACTGGCGGTCATCACGGGGCTGTGGCTGTTTGCCTTCAAGCCTAGGGACGTCACCCGCACGCCTTCCCAGGAGCGCAAGGTGGCTCGCCACTGGATTCTGGGCGGCGGTATCCTGCTGCCCGTGGCCAGCATCGTGGCGCTGCTCGCCTTTGGCGTGCCCGCCGGTCAGCGCATGCTGGCCATTGGCGAACCCGGCGAGGTGATCGAAGTCATCGGCCACCAGTGGTGGTTCGAAGTGCGCTACCCCAATGCCGAAGGCGGCGAGGTGGTCACCGCCAACCATCTGGTGATGCCGGTCGGCGAGCCGGTGGACTTCCACGTGACCGGCGCCGACGTCATCCATGGTTTCTGGATCCCGCGTCTGGGCGGCAAGGTCGACATGATTCCCGGCCGGGAAAACCGCATTCGCCTGCAGGCAGACATTCCTGCCGTCTTCGGTGCCCAATGCGCCGAGCTGTGTGGCATCGGGCATGCCCATATGCACCTGTTCGTCGAAGCCCTGCCCCGGGAAGAGTACGACGCCTGGCTGGCCGAGCGCCAGCAGGACGCGCTGGCAGCAGCGGCTACGGCCAATGCCGCCGACGACGAGGCGCGCAGCGCGTTCATGACCCACTGTGCCAGCTGCCATACGGTGGCCGGGGTCAGTGGTGGCACGCTGGGGCCCGACCTTTCCGACGTGGGCAGCCGAGCGACGCTGGGCGCTGGCGTGATGGCCATGGACGATGGCGCCATCAGCCAGTGGCTGCAGCATCATCAGACGCTGAAGCCCGGTAACCTGATGCCGTCCCACGATGATATCGACACGGACACCCTGGACAGCCTGGGTGCTTGGTTGGAGACCTTGAACCCATGAGTAGCGTTAGTCAAAAAGCCGTTGAGCAGGACCCGAAGCAGCTCCACGAAGACCTGCACGATATCTGGGGCAACCCCAAGGGGTTGAAGGCACTGACCATCGTCAACCATACGACGCTGGGCCTGCGTTTCATGATCACCGGGATGGTGTTTTTCCTGATCGGCGGCATCCTGGCCATGCTGGTGCGTACCCAGCTGGCCATGCCCGATCAGGATTTCATGTCGCCGGATATCTACAATCAGGTCACGACCATGCATGGCACGGTCATGATGTTCCTGTTCGCCATCCCCATGCTGGAGGGCTTGGCGATCTACATGATCCCCAAGATGATCGGCGCGCGAGACCTGGTATGCCCACGGCTGACCTCGCTGGGCTACTGGTGCTACCTGTTCGGCGGCATCATTCTGACCTCCAGCCTGATTCTGGAAATCGCTCCTTCCAGCGGCTGGTTCATGTATACCCCGCTCAGCAGCAGCGAGTTTTCCCCTGACCTCGGCCCTGATTTCTGGCTGTTGGGGATTACCTTCGTGGAAATCTCGGCGCTTTCTGCCGGGGTGGAAATCGTCGTCTCCATCTTGCGCACCCGTACCCAGGGCATGGCGCTGCATAAAATGCCGCTGTTTGCCTGGTACATCCTCGCCATGGCGCTGATGATCGTGGTGGGCTTTCCGCCGCTGATTCTGGCCAGTGTCATGCTGGAACTGGAGCGCGCCGTCGGCATGCCGTTTTTCGAGGTGGCCAGTGGTGGCGATCCGATTCTGTGGCAGCACTTGTTCTGGCTGTTCGGACACCCTGAGGTCTATATTATCTTTCTCCCGGCGGCGGGGATCATTTCGACGCTGATTCCAGTCTTCGCCGGCAGGCCCATCGTCGGCTATGGCTGGGTGGTCTTTGCCATTATCGTCACGGGGTTCATCAGCTTCGGTCTGTGGGTTCACCACATGTTCACCGTGGGCATTCCCCAGCTGGCGCAGGCCTTCTTCTCGGCGGCCAGTATGCTGGTGGCAGTGCCCACGGCCATTCAGGTGTTCGTGTGGCTGGCCACGCTATGGCTGGGCAAGCCCAAAATGAAGCTGCCCATGCTGTGGGTGCTGGGCTTTCTGATCATCTTTGTCTGTGGTGGCTTGACCGGGGTCATGCTGGCGCTGGTGCCGTTCAACTGGCAGGTGCACGATACCCACTTCGTGGTGGCGCACATGCACTACGTGCTGGTGGGGGGCATGTTCTTCCCGCTGATTGCCGGGCTCTACTACTGGCTGCCGCTGTTTTCCGGGCGCATGCCCTCTGAGAACCTGGGCCGCTGGGGTTTCTGGCTGACGTTCCTGGGCTTCAACGGCACCTTCCTGATCATGCACTGGACCGGGCTTCTGGGGATGCCGCGCCGAGTCTACACCTACGATACCGGCATGGGCTGGGATATCTACAACCTGCTTTCGTCGGTCAGCAGCTTCGTCATGTCTGCCGGTATTGCCATGGTGCTGCTGGATATTGCGCTGCACTTCCGCTTTGGCAAACCCGCCAAGCAGAACCCCTGGAACGCCGATACGCTGGAGTGGGCCAACACCATGCCGCCCAGTGCCTACAACTTCGTCAGCCTGCCCAGGATCGAAACCCGTCACCCCCTGTGGGATGACCCCAACCTGCCTGTCACCATGGCAGAAGGGAAGCACTCGCTGGCGGTGGCCACCCACGGGCGGCGTGAGATGTGGGGCACTGACCCTATCTCCGGCAAGGTGCGTGAAATCATCCACCTGCCGGGTAACTCCTGGTGGCCGCTGTTTGCTGCCATGGCGCTGGCGGTGGTGTGTATCAGCCTTCTGGTGCGGGTCTATGCGCTGGCCGGTGTCTTCGTGCTGATTGCCGGGGTGTTCCTGCTGCGCTGGTCCTGGGAGAACGGCGCGCACCCCAAGGCCTCGCCGGATGCCGATGTGTCACCCGGTGACCCGCCGCTGCACTCTCGCACCATGGATGGCCCGGGTGTGTGGGCCATGGGCACCTTCCTGATTGCCAACGGCTCGTTCTTCCTCTCGTACCTGTTTGGCTGGTTCTATCTGTGGACCGTCTCCCCGGAGTGGAGCATGCCCGACACATCGCCACTGTCGTTGGTGGGGCTGGTGGTAGCGGCTCTGGCCATGACGGCGGGCTACATCGTGATGGTCAAAATGATTCGCGGACTGCGCCGCCAGCAGGATGCCGGGCTTGCCAGCGGCTTCTATCTGGCCGGTACGCTGGGGGCTGTGCAGGTGGCCGTGACCACCTGGGTGATGCTGGCCGCCGATTTGGCTCCCACCGAGACCACCCACGATGCCGTGCTGCTGTTGGGCCTGATTTATGCCCTGTTCCACGGCGGGCTGGCGGTCGTGCTGACGGTCATGCAGGCGCTGCGGGTGCGCTACGGCTACGTGGGGGCCCACGCGCCGTTCGAACCTGCCGTGGTGGTACAGCTGTGGCGCTACAACGCCGTGGTGTTCTGGATCCTGGTGGGCTCGCTCGCTGTGCTGCCCCGCGTCATTGGAGGTTGAGGCCATGTCACCTTTACTCGAGCGCTTGAGGTTGACGCATCCCATCCACTTCGTGGTGGGCCTGACAGTATGGTGCATCTGGTTCATCGCCGTCTATGGAGGCCACGCCGTGGCCTGCGAGGTGGCGGCTCCCGCCACGGAGCGTGGCGTGTTCACGCTGCTCAATGGCTGGATGCTGCTGCTGAGTCTCGTCACGACCGCGCTGCTGGCGGCGCTTACCTGGTGGTGCTGGCAAGCGGGCCAGCGCCATCAGGGGCGCGCCCGGTTCAATGCCGTGGTTTCGGCGGGGTTGTATCTGTTCTCCGCGCTCAGCGTGGTGTTCGTGGCGCTGCCGATCATAGGCATTCCGCCTTGCGTGTAACGTGACCTTGAGCGACGCATCGGCCACGCACGCGGCCCAACCCGACGGCCTGGAAGCACCGCTGTATACGCTGCACGGCATGTGGTGCACCAGCTGTGCGCTGGCGGTGGAAGGAGCGCTCAAACAGCAGCCGGGCGTGCTCGACGCCAGCGTTCACTACCCGACCGCCACCGTGTGGGTGAAGGGTGAGCCCGATGCCACGGCGCTGGACGCACTGGCGCCCAACGTGGCGCGGCTGGGCTATCGGCTGGCGCCGTTGGAAGACCTGCAGGACGCCCATGCCCGGCTGGAGCAGGAAAGCCGTTACTTGACCCTGCGCTTGATCGTCGGCTCGGTGTTTGGCATGTGGACCATGCTGGCCTCGCTGCTGATCTACGCCGGGGCCATGCCCACGGCCGCGCTGGAGAGCGTGCTGGCCTGGGTGTCGGGTGCCTTTGCGATTCCTGTGGTGAGCTATGCCGGGCTGCCTTTCTACCGGGCGGGCTGGCGCACACTGCGGGCAAGGCGGCCCGGCATGGACGTGCTGGTGAGCCTGGGCGTGCTGGGCGCCGTAGTGGTATCGCTGGGCCTTTTGTGGCGTGGCTCGGTAGAGGTCTATTTCGATACGGCGGTGATGCTCATCGTCCTGCTATTGGTGGGGCGGCTGGTCGAAACGCTGTGTCGTCAGCGGGGCTTGAAAGCCTTCGATGCGCTGGCGCTGCCCGATACGTCGGTGCAGGTGCTGCATCAAGGGCAGGTTCAGGAAACCGCCATCGAGGAGGTCACGCTGGGCCAGCGCATTGCCGTTGCCCCAGGCGACGTGGTGCCGCTGGATGGCACCCTGGAGACCGACGGCTGGCTGGACACCGCCACGCTGTCCGGTGAAAGCCAGCCGCGCTTCGTGGGTGCCGGGCAGCCAGTGTATGCAGGCTGTCGTTTTATGGGCCGCGGTGGGCAGGGCGGCTCGCTGGAACTGACCGTGACCGCCACGGCGGGCCAGCGGCGAATGGACAAACTGTGTGACCAGATGCGTCGCTTTCAAACGCAAAAAGGCGAGCTGCACACCCTGGCCGAACGGTTTGCCGCCTGGCTGAGCCCCGCCGCGCTGGTGTTGGCGGCAGTGACTCTGCCCATTGCCTGGCTGATGGGCGTGGGGTGGGACGAGGCGAGCGTGCGCGCGCTCTCGGTGCTGGTGGTGGCTTGCCCCTGCGCCGTGGGTCTGGCTGTGCCGCTGGCAAGCCTGGCGGGCAGCAGCCAGGCCACCCAGCAGGGTATTGCGCTGCGCGACCCTGCCGCGCTGGAAGTGTTGGCCAAGGTGCGCTCGGTGGCGTTCGACAAGACCGGTACTTTGACCCAGGGGCAGCATCGCGTGCTGCACGCGATGCTGCGCGAGGGGGCTGACGACGCAGGGTTTCGCCTACAGTTGGCCGTGGCAGTCAGACAGAGTGAACACCCGCTGGCGAACGGACTGCGCCACTGGGCAAGCGGCACCTCGCGGGCGCAGGTGGAGGTTCATGAAACGCCGGGGGCCGGGCAAACCATCACCTTCGCCGATGGCCACACCTGGTGGCTGGGCAGTACCGCGTGGCTGGCCCAACAGGGCAAGGAGATCCCCGCCGATGCAAAGCACCCGGCATATGGCTTTGCATCCGAGGTGCTGGTGGCGGATGAGCAAGGATGGCTGGCCACCCTGTACCTGGCCGACCAGCCCGTGCCGGATGCCCAGATCACGCTTGCCCAGTTACAGGATGCCGGTTACGTGTTGGCGCTGATCAGCGGAGATCGCCAGGGCCCGGTGCAGTGGCTGGGCCAGCGCGTTGGGCTACCGCGGGAAGCGTGCTATGCCCAGCGCTCCCCGGAGGCCAAGGCACGTTTGCTGGAGGCGCTGCCATCGCCCACGCTGTACGTGGGAGATGGGGTCAACGACACGCTGAGCCTGGCAGCAGCAGCGGTGGGCGTGGCCCCGCTGCACGCCAGCGACGCTGCCCGGGAAGGGGCCGCTGCGCAACTGCTGTATCCTGGTATTGCGGGGGTCGCCAGGCTGTTGAGGGTTGCCCAGCGAACGCGTCGCATCATGGTCCAAAACCTGCTGTTATCGGCGCTCTATAACACTCTGGCGCTGGGGTTGGTGGTCACCATGGCCATTCCCCCGCTGGTCGCTGTGCTGGCCATGGCCGCCAGTTCCCTCAGCGTCACACTCAACGCCGCGAGGCTGACCTGGGCCGAGCCCGATGCGCTTGGGCCTACTCACGGTAGCCCAACGCCTCACCCAGCCGCTGAGCATGTTGCGCCACCCAGCGCGGATCGATCGCGCCCCATTGCTTGATGACGTAGTGGCCGATGTTATGGCGCTCGCCGTCGCCTTTTTCGAACACGCACTCGATGTCCAGTTCGCTCAGCGAGGCAATGGTATCCTGAGCCGTGCGCCTGGGCATGCCGGTGGCTTCCATCAGCGCAGGCACGCTGGAAATACCTTGTTCGATCAAGTGGGCCACGTATAGGCGGCGGTAAAAGCTGGATTTTGTTTTACTGAGCGACATAGCGAGGGCGTCTTCTTGGTGATGTGTACTCCAGCAGTCTAATCAAATAAATCCCCCTGTGCCCGCGGTGGCCGAAAGTCACGGGTGTTCAAGCCCTGCTCGGTGCGCGATTGCATGTTCCATTGACGGCTGGCGCGTTGGAAACGCTGGGCGATCAGGTCGGCAAAAACCCCTTCCCCACGAAAGCGCTTACCAAACCGTGCATCGTAGTTCTGGCCGCCGCGACACTGGCGCATCAAGCTCATGACCTTGGCGGCGCGTTCCGGGTAATGGGCGTTCAGCCAGGCTTCGAACAGAGGGGCGACTTCATGGGGCAGTCGCAGCAGCATCCAGGTCGCGGTACGCGCCCCCGCCCGGCTGGCCGCTTCGAGGATGCGCTCGATTTCATGGTCGGTGAGTCCCGGGATGATCGGTGACACCAGCGTGCCTACCGGTATGCCTGCCGTGTTCAGCTCGCGAATGGCTCTCAAACGTGCCTGGGGCGATGCCGCCCGAGGCTCCAGCGTGCGCTTGAGGTTGGCGTCCAGGCTGGTCAGGCTGACGAACACCCGCACCAAGCGGTGCTCCGCCATTTCCGCCAGCAGGTCCAAGTCACGCAGGATCAGCGTGCTCTTGGTCACCAGAGTGACCGGGTGGCGACAGGCCAGCAGCAGCTCCAGCAGGCGCCGGGTCGTCTGGTATGTGGCTTCCAGCGGCTGGTAGCAGTCGGTGTTGCCAGACAGGTTGATAGGGCGGCACACATACTGCGGATGGCAAAGCTCCTCTTTCAGATGCTCGACCAGGCCGCTGCGGGCGATCAGTCGGGTTTCAAAATCGAGCCCCGGCGACAGGTCCCAATAGGCGTGGGAAGGGCGGGCATAGCAATACACGCAGCCATGTTCGCAGCCACGGTAAGGGTTCAGGGAGCGGTCAAAGGGCAGATCGGGTGAGCGGTTCCAGGAGAGCGCGCTTTTGCTGGGCTCTTCGCGCACTTCGGTAGCCAGCGATGGGTGAGCTTCCTCTTGCCACCAGCCATCGTCCTCCATGACGCTGCGGGTCGGTGAAAAACGGTTATGGGGGTCGTAAGTGGCACCGCGACCTTTATGCACGGCGTATCGGGGAAGGTTATGAGCCGTCATCGGGAGCCTCGCGCTGAGCTACCTAAGATATGTGTATCCATACAGTATAGGGTGTTTGTCGTGCTCTGCAAGCAAGGGACATCGGTGCGCCATCAACTGTTTGCGCACCGCAGGCAATCTCGGTTTCGATACCTGGGTCGTGAGCGACGCGACGTTTACGTTTGCCAAGTGCGATTACGCGGGCACGGAGCGTACCGCCGATGAGGTGCACGCCATGTCGCTGGCCAATCTGGCGGGGGAGTATGCGCAGATCGTGGATACGCAAGGAGCGCTGGCGCGGTTTACCACTCGCCGCTGCGAATGATCGATGCTTCCTCGACGGCGGGGTTGTAGAGGTAGCACCAGGCATCGCCATGAGAGGTCGCCAGCACCGTCCGGTCGTACAACCCCTCTGTCGGAGAGTGGTGCAGGTAATCTTCCAGCTCATCGAGCCGGGCTAGCCGATCGGCATCGATGGCATACACTTCCACCACAACGCCTGTGGAGGGCATGAGCTTGGCGCCGGGGTAGGGGCCCAGGTCGTAAAGCGTAATCGCCGTCAAGCAGTCCTGGCCCAGCATGTCTGCGCCGCCCAGCCAATGATGATTGCGATGACCGTGCTTTAACGTGCCGTATACCGCCACGCGGGGGCAGCGTTGGATTGCCTGTTGTAGATGCTGCATGACGTTCACACCTTGTAAAACATGAGACGAGCCATTGCGAAAGCGCCTGGGCAGGTTGCCGAGGCGCTTTGCTTACTGAGCCATAAGCCTAACGCTTCTTGCGAGCGGGCTTTTTGTCTCCGGCTTCGGGGTCTGTGCGGTGTGCGGTGCCCGGGAAGTGGGCGCGGACGAGTTCCAGCAGGCCCTGGGTGGAGGCGTCGAAGTCGGCGGCGTTGGCGTCGATGCGCTCGCTGATCTCACCGGCAATGCGTTTGCCGAGCTGCACGCCCCACTGGTCGAAGGAGTTGATGTTCCAGATCACGCCCTGAACGAACACCTTGTGCTCATACAGCGCAATCAGCGCGCCGAGGTTCTTCGGCGTCAGCTCGTCCAGCAGCAGCGTGCTGGAAGGGCGGTTGCCGGGGCAGCTGTAGGGGTCCAGTTGGCTCAGTTCTTTGCTGTCGCCCTGGCTGCCTTCCATGAAGGCGTTGGCCTGGGCCAGCATGTTGGTGAGCAGGGCAAAGTGGTGGTCTTCCACGCCCGGCTCCGGCTTGAGCGAAGCGATGAAGTCGATGGGCACGTAGCGGGTGCCCTGGTGCAGCAGCTGGAAGAACGCGTGCTGGCCGTTGGAGCCGGTTTGCCCCCACACGATGGGGCCTGTTTTGTAATTCACCGGGTGGCCGAAAATATCCACCGACTTGCCGTTGGACTCCATGTCCAGCTGCTGCAGGAAAGAGGGCAGCTGGTTCAGCGCTTGGTCGTAGGGCACGATGGCCTGGGTTTCGGCGCCAATGAAGTTGATGTACCAAATGCCGATCAGCGCCATCAATACGGGCATGTTCTGGGCGAACGGCGCTTCGATGAAGTGGCGGTCCATCTCGTGGGCGCCTTCCAGCAGCTCGATAAAGCCTTCGAAGCCAATCGAAAGCGCAATGGGCAGGCCAATGGAAGACCACATGGAGTAGCGGCCGCCCACCCAGGCCCAGAATTCGAACACGTTCTCTTCACGGATGCCGAATTCCATGGCCGCTTTGCGGTTGGTGGAGGCGGCAATGAAGTGCGCCCCCACGTCGGCGTCTTCCCCGGCGTTCTCCAGGAACCAGCGCCGCGCAGTCTTGGCGTTGAGCAGGGTTTCCTGAGTGGAGAAGGTCTTGGTAGAAACGATGAACAGCGTGGTCGCGGGGTCGAGCCGTGAGAGCACTTTCTGAATGTGAGTGCCGTCCACGTTGGACACGAAGTGAAAGTGTAGCTCCGGATGCCGGTATTTCAGCAGCGCCCGCACCGCCATGTTGGGGCCCAGGTCCGAGCCGCCAATGCCGATATTGACCACGTCTTTGATACGCTGGCCGTTGTAGCCTTTCCACTCGCCGTTACGCACCGCCTCGGAGAACACCTTGATCTGCTCGCGGGTGCGGGTGATTTCGGGCATCACGTCTTCGCCGTCCACGTAGACCGGCTCGTCGCCCAGATGGCGTAGCGCGGTGTGCAGCACCGGGCGGTTTTCGGTGACGTTGATGATGTCGCCGGAGAACATCTGAGCGCGGCGCTGTACCAGGGCCGAGTGGTCGGCCAGTTCGATCAGCTTGGCCAGTACCGCATCAGACACCTGGTGCTTGGAGTAGTCCAGAAAAAGGCCTCCGACACGCAGGCTCATTTTTTCGAAGCGCTTCGGGTCGTGGGAAAAATAGTCGCGAATACGGTCGTTGGCGGTTTGATCGCGCAGGCGCTCTAGGGCCTGCCAGGTAACGCTGCGGGTGAGTTGAAACATAACGGGCGGTCCTATTTGTTTTTACATCGTTGTTTCAGATCAGAGGGGGCTCCAATCGTGATTCTTGTTTATGTAAAAATACTACATATCGGGCGCCATGAAAGCGCTTTGTAGCTTAAGTCGTTAGAAAAAGAGTAATAAAACTAGATTTGGTGCGAGCTGGGGGGCGTGACTACAAAAAGGGCGGGCCTGGGCCCGCCCCTGGTAAGGCCAATGTGCAACCGTTAGCTGGCCACCGCTACCTGTGCAGCACCGCGCTTGATGAACGCATAGCCCAGGCCAGTAATCAAGGAGCCCGCAATGATCGCCCCCAGGTAGAGGAACGCCGGGGTGATGGCGTTGGGGATCAGGAGCACGAAGATACCGCCGTGCGGCGCCATCAGCTGAGCGCCGATCAGCATGGAGAGCGCGCCGGTCACCGCACCACCCGCGATACAGGCCGGAATCACCCGCAGCGGATCTTTCGCGGCAAAGGGAATCGCGCCTTCGCTGATGAAGCACAGGCCCAGCACGAACGATGCCTTGCCCGCTTCCCGCTCAGGGGCAGAGAACTTGTTGCGCGCCACAAAGCTGGCGATGCCCATGCCAATGGCAGGCACCATGCCTGCTGCCATGATGGCCGCCATGGGCGCGTAGGTTTGCGATGCCAGCAGGCCCACGCCGAAGGTGTAGGCGGCTTTGTTGACGGGCCCACCCAGGTCGAAGCACATCATGGCGCCCAACAGAATGCCCAGCAGCACGGCGTTGGTAGAGCCCATGGAGGAGAGGAAACCGGTCAGGGCGGCCATGATGGCGGCCACGGGTTCGCCGATTACGTAGATCATGGTCAGGCCGGTGACCAGGCTGGCCACGAACGGGATGATCAGAATCGGCTTGAGGGATTCCACGCTGGCAGGCAGCTTGACGTACCGCGTCACGGCCAGCGCCACATAGCCGGCCAGGAAACCGGCCAGAATGCCGCCGATGAAACCGGCATCGATATTGGCGGCCAGCATGCCGCCGATCATGCCGGGGGCGATGCCGGGGCGGTCGGCAATCGAGTAGGCAATGTAGCCTGCCAGCACGGGAATCATCAGTGCAAAGGCGGTGCCGCCACCGATCTGCATCAATGCTGCCGCCAGGGTGCCCTCTTCCTGAAACGCTTCGATACCAAACACGAACGACAGGGCAATCAACAGACCGCCCGCCACGACCATGGGCAGCATGAAGGAAACGCCGGTCAGCAGGTGCTTGTATACGCCTTTTTCCTTGATACCCTTTTTGGCCGAGGCACCGCCAGCGGCGCTGGTGCCATCTTCCACCGCTGCGTCAGTCAGCGCGGCTTCCAGCGTCGGGCGGGGCTTTTTCAACGCGTTGCTGGTGGAGGTGCGATAAATGCGCTTGCCCGCAAAGCGAGAGGGGTCCACTTCGATGTCGCAGGCCAGCACGACCACGTCGGCAGCGGCGATCTCTTCATCGGTGAGTTTGTTTTGTGCGCCCACCGAGCCCTGGGTTTCCACGCGAATCTGGTGGCCCATGGCTTTGCCCGCTTCGGCCAGCGCTTCGGCGGCCATGAAGGTGTGAGCAACGCCGGTGGGGCAGGCGGTGACGGCAACGATACGTTGGCCGCCTGGGCTGCCAGCGGGGGCCGCTGCGGTGGTGGCTGGGGCGCTGTACAGGGGGGCGTCGCGTTTTGCCTGGGTCAAAAACGCCGTAGGATCGGGAAGGGCGCTGGCAATAGGCGCCTTGAACAGCCGCTTACCTTCGAAACGCTCCGGGGCCGGTACCTGGTCGGCGGCGACCACGATCAGGTCGGCGTTGGCGATCTGTGCGGCGGTGGCCGCCTGCAGAGGGGCAATTTCACCATGCATTTCCACATGGACGTGCCAGCCCAGCCGGGTGGCGGCTTGTTCCAGGCGCTTGGCGGCCAGGAAGGTGGTCGCCATGCCGCTGGGGCAGGCGGTAATCAGGATCAGGTTCATCGCGTGGCTCCCTCGGTGTGGGTGTCGTCAAGACGCCGTACCCGGGTCTGTTGTTGGAGTGAGTCGAAATCGTCGGCGTGGGGGTTGCCCACGCCAACATGGCGAACGGCTTCGGCAGACAGCGCCGTGGCGAAGCGCAGCGTGGCGTCGGGGTCGTGCTGGCTCAGCAGCCCATGCAGCATGCCTGCCACGAAGGTGTCGCCCGCGCACACGGTGTTGACTGCGTGAACGCTGGGCGGCGTCGAGTGCCAGGTGCCGTACTGGCTGGCCCACAAGACGCCTTCGGCACCGGCGGAAATCAGCGCGTGTTCGATACCGCTGGCATGCAGGCGCTGGGCAGCAGCTTGGCGCTGGGCATCGGAATCGAGGGCGTGCCCCGCCCACTCGGCCAGCTCGGTTTCATTGGGCTTCACCGCCGCAGGCTGGGCGGCGATGGCCGTCAGCAGTGCCGGACCGCTGGTATCCACCCACAGCGGCACGCCAAAGCCTTTCAGGAAATCGAGTAGCTCATTGAAGATGGCCGAGTCGATGCCCGGCGGCAGGCTGCCTGCCACGATGATGGCCTGCGGCGCAGTGTCCTCGAACAGGCCGTTGAGCGTCGTACGCAGAGCGCTGAGATGAGCTGCTTCAATGGGCATGCCGGGGCCGTTGATATCGGTCACCCGGCCGCTCTGCTCGGCAAGCTTGGCATTGATACGGGTGTTGCCCGGCACCCGCACGAAGGCGTCTTGAACGCCGTAATGCGGAAAGGCCAGACGAAAAGGGGCGTCGTTGTCCTGGCCCAGAAAGCCGCTGACGACCACCTCATGGCCAAGGCTGGCCAGCACCCTGGCGACGTTGACCCCCTTGCCCGCCACCTCCAGCTGGGCGTGAGTGGGGCGATTGACCTGCCCCAGCGTCAGCGTCTCCAGGTCGAAGGCGAGGTCCAGGGCTGGGTTCAGCGTGATGCAGACCACTCGTGCCATCAGCGAGCCTCCAGCGCATCGCGCACGTCATCGCTGGTTGCCTTGCTCAGGGCCAGCTGCGCCGTGGCCTGCGCTTCTGCCAGGTCGAACTCCCGCAGGCGGGCCTTGACCAGCGGGATCTGCCGCGCGCTGACCGACAGCTCGTCGACGCCGAGGCCCACTAGCACCGGAACCGCCATGGCATCCGATGCCAGCTCGCCACAGACGCCTACCCACTTGCCGTGGGCGTGGGCTGCGTCGACGGTCATCTGGATCAGCCGCAGTACGGCTGGGTGCAGGCCGTCGGCCTGGGCAGACAGCTCCGGGTGGCCGCGGTCGATGGCCAGGGTGTACTGGGTCAAGTCGTTGGTGCCCACCGAGAAGAAGTCCACTTCGGCGGCCAGCGTCGGTGCCAGCAACGCGCTGGAGGGCACCTCGATCATCACGCCAAGCTGCACGTCGGTGGCGCGCTGCTGCTCCGTGATCTCCTTGAGCAGTCGGTCGTAGATGGCTTTGACGGCGCGGAATTCGGCCACGTCCTTTACCATCGGCAGCATGATGCGCAGCGGTTTGCCTACGGCGGCCATCAGCAGGGCGCGAAGCTGCGTTTCCAGCACGTCCGGCTGGGTCAGCGCCAGGCGAATGCCGCGCAGGCCGAGGAAGGGATTGTCTTCCTGGGGGACTGGCCAGTAGGGCAGGGGCTTGTCGCCGCCCACGTCCAACGTTCGGGCGACCAGCGGTCGGCCAGCGAGTGCATCGGTGGCTTCACGGTACTCGGCGATCTGCGTCGCCAAATCCGGAGCGCTGGCGTAAGCCATGAACAGAAACTCGGTGCGCAGCAGACCAACGCCCTCGGCGCCACGCTCGACGGCATCGGCGGCGTGGGCCGTATTGCCCAGGTTGGCAGCGACCTCAACCCGGTGGCCGTCGCGGGTCTGGGCCTGCTCGAAGCGTAGCTCCCAGGCGTCGGCTTCACGCTGCTGCTGGTCGAGCAGCTGCTGTTCGGCGCGCCGCAGCCGCGCTTCGGAAGGCTGCGAGATCACGCGGCCGCGCTCGCCATCCAGAATCATCATGCCGCCGTCGGCCAGCGCCATGACCGCTTCGCCTGCACCCACCACTGCCGGGATACCCAGCGCACGGGCCAGAATGGCGCTGTGCGCGGTGGCGCCGCCGCGAACGGTGAGCAGGCCACGCACCCGAGAGGTGTCCAGGCGCGCTACATCGGAAGGGCCAATGTCGTCCATCACCAGAATGTAAGGGTGGTCGGGTGGCTCGGGCAGGGTCACGTCGCACAGCACACCCAGCACTCGGCGGCCGACGTCGCGCAGGTCGGCGGCCCGCTCTGCCAGCAGCCGGTCGGCCAGCATCTCCTGAGCACGGGCGGCGGTGTCGATGGCTTCCCACCAGCCAGCCTCCGCCGAGCGCCCTTCGCCGATGGCGTCCAGCGCCGCTTGACGCAGCTCGGGGTCGTCCAGCATCTCTTCGTGCATGGAGAGGATGTCGGCCACTTCACCGCCAGGTGCGTTATGCACCAGCGCCTGCAGCTGGGCGGCACCTTCCTGCAGCGCTGCACTCAGGCGGCGCGCTTCTGCCTCGGGGTCGCTGGCGTGCTCGGGATAGTCGAACGCCAGCGGACGAATGACGAACACCGGTGCAATGGCCAGCCCCGGAGACGCCGCCACGCCGGTATGCGGGGTATCGGCCGCCAGCGGCGTGATATCGGGCTGGCGGGTATCAGCGGCGGGGCGGGTCTCGCGGCCGCCATCGAAGGGCGTGACTTTCTCGCCCAGGCCCTCTTCCACGGCGGCGGCGAGAGCTTCCAGCGCGCTGTTGGCTTGTTCGCCTTCAGCGGAAAAAATCAGCCACTGGCCGCGGCGTGCGCCAAGGCCGATGACCTTGGTCAAACTGGCCGCCGAGACGGTGGTGGCGCTGCCCTCTTCCAGCCGAACGTTGATGGGCATGGTCTGGGCGCGGGCGATTTGCACCAGCTGTTTGGCCGGGCGGGCGTGCAGGCCGTGGGGGTTGAGAACGCGCACACGGCGTGTTTGCGTTTGGGCGGTTTCTCCCGCCAGTAGCGCCAACAGCTGGGCACTGCTCTTGCCCATCAGGCTTTCACTCTGGCCACTCTCCACCAGCGCCAGCAGCTGTTCGAGCAGCGGGCGGTGGCTGTCGCCGCTGGCCGCCAGGCAGAAGAGGGCGTGAACGGCGCGCCCGTCGTGTTCGATGGCATCGGCGGGCGTGGCTACGCCCAGCGCGGGCTGGCGTACCCCCGTTGCCTGGCTGGCGAGCCAGAGGCCTTTGCCCAACCACTGTGGCGCAGCGCTGGCCACGGCGCTGATGAAAGCATTGTCGACGCAGCCGCTTTGGCGCAGCCGGGCCGCGGCGGCCAAGGCCAGCTCCTGCGGCTCTCGGGCAGGGAAGTTGACACACAGGGTGTCGGCGTCCAGCCTGGGAGCCACGGCGGGGCGGGAAAGCAGCCGGGCCACGTCGGCGGCTGAACTGGCGTTGGCCAATTCGCTGGCCACGCCGTCTCGGTCCAGCACGTGGGTCAGTTGGCGCAGAATGTCCAGGTGCTCGTCATTTTGTGCAGCAATGGTGACCAGTACATGCACGGTGTTGCCATCATGCCACTGAACCCCTTGGGGGAACTGCAGCACGCGTACGCCGGTACGCTTCACTAGATGGCGGCTTTCCGGGGTGCCGTGGGGGATGGCAATGGCGTTGCCCAGATAAGTAGAGGACTGCGCCTCACGGGCATGCAGGCCATCGCGGTACTCGGCCTCCACCAGGCCAGCCTCGGCCAATGCCTTGGCGGCGCTATCGAGTGCAGCTTGCCAATCCTGCGCATGGCGGTCGAGCAAGATGTCATCAGGGCCGAGGGTCAGCATAGGGTTCTCCTGTAAACGCGGTCAGGCAACGGCAACGTCTGCGATTGGCGGCGAATGTGCGCGCATAAAACGTTAGTCGTAGAGCGTTGAGGTTAGCTGGATGAATCGTGTCACCTGTGTATAGTGGCTATGCTGAATCGATTCACTTTTAGACACAAGGCTTGTCTTTTTAGACTTTGGTCTGAAGAGGGTGAAACGGCTGCTAAACTGCTGACTTTATTAGGGGAGAAACCAGCATGACACTTGCCGATATTGCCCGGCTGGCCGGGGTCTCGCGCACCACGGCAAGCTATGTAATCAACGGCCAGGCCGAACAGCGGCGAATCAGTGCCGCCACCATCGAAAAAGTCATGGCGGTGGTGCGCGAGTATCGCTACCACATCGACCCACAGGCCGCTGCCCTGCGCCGTGGCGCAAGCCGTTTGATTGGCTTGATCGTTCCAGACCTCGAAAACATCAGCTACGCCCGGCTGGCCAAGCGGCTGGAGCGGGGTGCTCGTGAGCGGGGCTATCAGCTTTTGCTGGTCAGCTCCGATGATTGTGCCGAGAGCGAGCGAGCGCTGGCGCTGGCGCTACGTGCCCAGCGCTGTGAAGTGCTGATCACGGCCAGTTGCCTGCCGGAAAACGACCCCTTTTATGCCGACCTGGCGGAAGAGGGCTGGAGCGTGGTGGGCGTGGACCGAGGGCTGGCGCCGCATCGCTTTGCCAGTGTGGTCAGCAATGACCAGCAGGCGGCGTATGCGTTGACCCGCTCGGTCATCAGCCCCGCCACGCGCACGGTGGCGTGGCTGGATGCCATGCCAGAGCTGTCGGTGAGCCGAGAGCGGCGGGCCGGGTTTCAGCAGGCGCTGGCCGGGGAGAATATCCAGGCGTTGACGTTCAGCGGCGAGCGCTACGAACGCGATGTCGGGGTCGCGCTGGCGCGCCAGGCGTTCGAGAACGGCCCGGTGGATGCGCTGGTCACCGGGTCCTATGCGCTGATGGAAGGTGTCTTCGACGAGCTGCTGGCCAGAGGCGGGCTGTCCGCGTCGCTGCGGCTGGCCACGTTTGGCGATCACCGCTTATTGGATTTCCTGCCTCAGCCGGTCAATTCGGCACTGCAGGATTACGACCGCATTGCCGAGCTGACGCTGCAATGTGCACTGGATGCCATGAACGGGCGTTACCAGCCTGGCCAGCAGGTGGTCGAGCGCCACCTGCGTTCCCGCTAAATATTCTGATGTGAAGCGAATGCCCGGGCGGCGCTCACACCGAGCGCGCCTGGGTCCAGGCGTTGGCATCGGGAATGGCCATCTCGTAGTGCTCCCCCAGGTAAGGGGAGGAGAGTAGAAAATCGGCGCTGGCGGCGTTGCAGGCCACCGGCACGTTCCACAGGGCGGCCAGGCGCAGCAGGGCCTTGACGTCCGGGTCGTGGGGTTGGGGAGCGAAGGGGTCCCAGAAGAAGATCAGAATATCGAGCTGCTGCTCGGCAATTCGGGCACCAATTTGCTGGTCGCCGCCCAGCGGTCCGCTCATCAGCCCCTCCACTTGCAGACCTAGGGCGGCGGAGAGGCGGCTCGACGTCGTGCCGGTGCCCACCAGGGTGTGCTGGCTGAGTGTATCCTTCCAGCGCTCCGCCCACGCCAGCATCTCCGTTTTCTTGCCATCGTGGGCAATCAGCGCGATGCGCTTGCGCGCGGGCAGCGTACGTACGGCTTGGCGGGGTGGGCGGGCATCGGTCATGTCGGGCTCTCCAGAGCAAGGATTAGTCGGCGTCAACGGCCAGCACTTTCATCGTGTTGGTGCCGCCATGGGCGTTCATGTGGTCGCCTCGGGTAAGAATGACATGCTCGCCCGGGCGTGCCAATCCGTGGGTCTTGAGCAGTTTGATGGCTTCTGCATTGACCTGGTCTGCCGCCATCTGGCTGGTATCGAACGGCAGCGAGACCACGCCGCGATAGAGCGCCATGCGGCGCTGGGCAATCGGGCTATGGGCCAGGCCGACGATCGGCAAGCCAGAGCGGATGCGTGACGCAATCAACGGGGTGTAGCCGGTGGAGGTCATGCAGGCGATGGCGCGCACGCCCGTCAGGTGGTTGGCGGCGTACATGGCCGACAGGGCGATGGTTTCATCGATGCGCTCGAAGCCCTCGTGAATTCGGTGCCCGGACGCCTGGGCCAGTCGCTCCCGTTCGGCGCCCAGGCAGACGCGGTTCATGGCTTCGATGGTTTCGACCGGGTAGTCGCCTGCGGCGGTCTCCGCCGACAGCATCACCGCATCGGTGGCATCCAGCACGGCATTGGCCACGTCGAATACCTCGGCGCGGGTGGGCAGCGGCGACTCGATCATCGACTCCATCATTTGGGTGGCGGTGATCACGGCGCGATTCAGCGTGCGGGCGTGCTTGATGATGCGTTTTTGGGTGCCGATCAGCGCTTCATCGCCAATTTCCACGCCCAGGTCCCCTCGGGCAACCATGACCGCCTCGGAGGCCACGATGATGGCGTCCAGAGTTGCGTCGTCCGCCACGGCTTCGGCACGCTCCAGCTTGGCCACCAGGCCGATCTCCTTGCCTGCTTCTCCCAGCAGGGTGCGGGCTTCCTGCATGTCGGCCGCGCTGCGGGGAAACGACACGGCCAGGTAATCGACGCCAATCTCGATGGCGGTCTGCAGGTCCTGCTTGTCCTTGTCGGTCAGCGCCGGGGCGGAAAGGCCGCCACCCTGCTTGTTGATGCCCTTGTTGTTGGAAAGCTTGCCACCCACGTGTACCCGGGTGTGCACTTCCTGCCCGCTAATCGAGGTGACGTCCAGCACCACGCGGCCGTCGTCGAGTAGCAGCCTGTCGCCCGGGCGCACGTCCTCGATCAGCGCCTTGTAGTCGCAGCCAACTCGCTCGGTGGTGCCTTGCTGGGCATCCAGCGTCATGTCGAGCACGAAGGGCTGGCCGACCTCCAGCTGCACGGACCCTTCGATAAAGCGCGAGATGCGAATCTTGGGCCCTTGCAGGTCGCCCAGCGCTGCCACGCTGCGGCCCAGGCGTTGGGCAATCTCGCGCACGTCGTTGAGCCGACGACGATGGTCATCTGCCGAGCCGTGGGAGAAGTTGAGGCGCACTACGTCCACGCCCGCCTTGAGCATGGCCTCCAGCACGCCGGGGCGGTCACTGGCCGGGCCTAGCGTGGCCACGATTTTGGTACGACGAAGCGGCGAAGAGGGCGCTGGGGTGGTCATGGGGCAGACTCCTGAATAGGTAGGGGCAACGCTCGAAAAAGGCAGCTGCGGTGCGTTGCCGCGCAGGCCGATGAATCGGTCATTAAGTATTGGACTACGATAGCCTTTATATAGTAATTTTACTACATATTGGATAGTTATTAGCCTTTTGGGGCGGTTATGGCAGGTTTTAATCGGCCTTCAGGTGATTAAAGACGTATTTTTAGTAATTTTTTTACTGAATACGCCATCGACGACCACTGCTTGATAGAGGTGCTACCATGACAATAAAAGTTGCCATTAACGGATTTGGACGGATCGGCCGCAACGTGCTGCGCGCACTGTATGAAAATGGCTACCGTGACCGCGTTCAGGTGGTTGCCATCAACGACCTGGGTGACCCTTCATTGAATTCCCACCTGCTGCGCCATGACACGGTGCACGGCCACTTTCCCTTCACGGTAGAGCACGACGCCGAGAGCATCACGGTGGACGGTGACCGAATCGCCATTTCCTCCGAGCGCGACCCGGCCAATCTGCCCTGGTCAGCCCTGAACGTGGACCTGGTGATGGAGTGTACTGGCCTGTTCACCAAGCGTGACGCGGCGGCCAAACACCTTGCCGCCGGTGCCCAGCGAGTGCTGATCTCGGCGCCCAGCCCGGATGCCGATGCCACCGTGGTCTACGGCGTCAACGACGATGTGCTCACCGCCGAGCACAAGGTCGTCTCCAACGCCTCCTGCACCACCAACTGCCTGGCCCCCGTGGCGAAAGCGTTGAACGATGCCGTGGGCATCGAGAACGGTCTGATGACCACCGTGCACGCGTACACCAACGACCAGAACCTGTCGGACGTCTATCACTCGGACCCGTACCGGGCACGCAGTGCCACGCACTCGATGATTCCCACCAAGACCGGTGCGGCTCAGGCGGTTGGCCTGGTGCTGCCGGAGCTGGCGGGCAAATTTGATGGCCTGGCCGTGCGAGTGCCCGTGATCAACGTGTCACTGGTCGACCTGACATTCACCGCCGGGCGTGACACGACCAAGGAAGAGATCAACGCCATCGTCGAGAAAGCCGCTGCAGGCTCTGCAGTGCTGGATGTCAATGCTCAGCCGCTGGTGTCGATTGACTTCAACCACAACGCCCACTCGTCGATTTTCGATGCCAATCACACCCGTGTGAACGGTCGGCTGGTGAAGATCATGGCCTGGTACGACAACGAGTGGGGCTTCTCCAACCGTATGCTGGATACCGCCATCGCCATGCAGAAAACCGCCTGATCAGGCGTTTCAAGGGCAGGTGTCGCCCAGCAGCAGCTCGGTCTTGAGCAGCTGCTGGGCCTTGGGGATGCGACCCAGAATCATCTTGGCCGCCGTACGCCCTTTGCCAGCACTGTCCTGGCGCACCGTGGTCAGTCGCGGTGCCCGGTACTGCCCTTCGGCAATCCCGTCGAACCCGGTAATGCGCAGCGTGTCGGGCACGCCGATACCGCGTTGCTCGGCCATTGTCAGCGCTGTCAGCGCGATGCGATCAGACATGCACAGCAGCAGGTCGGGGCGTTGGCTGGCGGGCTGATCGAGTATCTCGGTGAGTACCGGGGCGCACACATCGAAGACATTTTCCTCGATATTCCATAACGGAATCTTTTCGGTATCGAAGCCATGTTCGGCAAGCGCTGCGTGAAAGCCTGCCAGCCGCGCGCGGCTGATGGTGCTGCTGTCGGGCAGCAGCGTATGCGCAGCGGTCACCCGTCCATTGCAGTGCTCTTTGGTCAGCCGCAAATTGATGATGGCAGGGCGTTCGGGCCGTTGCTGCAGGGCGTGCATGGCCATGGCGTAGCTGGCGTCACGGTCGTCGATATGCACCGTCGGGCAGCCGTCGATGTCGAAATCCACTGAAACCAGCGGCCGCTGGGTGGGCAACTCATCGATCATCTTGCCATTGGGCATCAGCCCGTAGACGATGAAGCCATCGGCAATGTTGGCGGAATTGGGTAGCTGTGACGCGTGTCCGCGCCCCGGCAGCAGCAGCAGGGTATGCCCGTGGGCATCGAGCACCTCTGCCACGCCGGAAAGAAACTCGCTGGCCACGGCATCGTTGAGGCTGTAGGTCAGGCTCTCGGCCAGGATCACCGCCACGATGCTGGAGCGTCCGGTGCGCAGGCTGCGTGCCTTGGCATCGGGGCCGTTGTAACCCAGCCGCTTGGCTTCGCGCAGGATGCGTTCGCGCAGCAAAGGGGAGAGCTGGTCCGGGCGATTGAAGGCATTGGAGATCGTCGCGGTGGAAACGCCAAGCTCCAGCGCCAGGTCTTTTAGGGTCATTCGACGGGAAACGGTCACGGTGCTTCCTGAGCAGGTTAAGTAGGACGCAGGCTAATTATTCGAGTGTTGCACAGGATAGCGGCCCTGAGGGGGCCAAGACTACCCTTCATTGAAGGGCGCTTGGGTCAGGGCCGAAGGGGGCGATCTGGGGTTCAGGCCGCCGAACGTCTGGCCGACAGCGTCAGTGCGCTGCCGCTTTCGTCGAACAGGTGTACATGCGCCTGGTCGGGCACCAGCGACACTTGCTGACCCTCCTGCCATTGGCTGGGGGCCTCGCTGCGATGGATCAGCAGCGTACTGCCTTCCTTGGGCTCCAGGTAGACATACACCTCGTTACCCAGATACTCGACATTGACGATGTCGAAGCAGTTGTCGCCTTGCGGGGCTTCCAGGCGCAGGTGCTCGGGGCGTACTCCCAGGGTCAGGCCCGTGCCGGGCGAGTAGCTTTCTGCCGATTGTGGCAGCGCCAGTTCGCCAATGCCCGTGGCCTTGACTCGGCAGCCGTCGGTGGAGCCGCTGGTCAACTGGGCCGGCAGGAAGTTCATGGTGGGCGAGCCAATGAAGCCTGCCACGAATTTGGTGGCCGGGCGCTGGTAGAGCTCGTGGGGGCTGCCTACTTGCTCCACATGGCCGCGGTTGAGGACCACGATCTTGTCGGCCAGGGTCATGGCTTCCACCTGATCGTGGGTGACGTAGATCATGGTGGAGCCCAGCCGGTTGTGCAGGCGAGCGATTTCGTTGCGCATCTGCACCCGCAGCGAGGCATCCAGGTTGGAGAGCGGCTCGTCGAACAGCAGTATGCGCGGTTCACGGGCCATGGCGCGGCCCATGGCCACCCGCTGGCGCTGGCCTCCCGAAAGCGCCTTGGGCTTGCGGTGCAGCAGCTCTTCGAGCTGAAGGATTTTGGCGGTGGTCATGACCCGCTCGTGTACCGTCTCCTTGGCAGTCTTGGCCAGCTTCAGGCCAAACGCCATGTTGTCGTAGACGGTCATGTGGGGGTAAAGGGCGTAGGACTGAAACACCATGCCCACCCCGCGCTCCCGTGGGGGCAGGTCGTTGACCACCGTACCGCCAATGTTCAGGTCGCCGTCGGTGATCGACTCGAGCCCGGCGATCAGGCGCAGCAGGGTGGACTTGCCACAGCCGGAGGGGCCAACGAACACGACGAATTCACCGTCACCAATCGCCAGATCCACATCCTTGATGATGTGGTCACGTCCAAAGACCTTGTTGACCTTTTCAAGCGTAACACTTGCCATGGTAACTCCTTGCCGACCTCGACCCGCGATCGGGTCGGCTATCATTATTAAAGGTAACGGTGGCGGTCAGGCAACCTGCATGAAGGCAGCCTGGTACGCCGGTAGCGTCAGCGCGCTGCCGTCCCGGGTGGCGGTGAAGTTGGCCACGGCCAGGTCACTGGTCACTTCGACGGGCAGCGAAGCGTGCTGGGTCTGGTCGGTCAGGTTGAAGACACACAGCAGCGTTTCGTCGCCTTTTTGCCGGGTAAAGCCCAGCAGGTCGTCGCCAACGTCCACGAGGTTCAGGTCACCATCGAACAGCGCGGGGTGCTGGCGCCGGAAGGCCAGCAGGGCGCGTACGCTATTGAGCGTGGCGTTGGGGTCATCCTGCTGGCGGCTCACCGATAAGGCCAAATGGCGGGGCTCCATGGGCAGCCACGGCTCGACTGCCGAGAAGCCGCCCTGTTCGCCATCGCTCCAGGGCATCGGCGTGCGGCAGCCGTCGCGGCCCTTGAACTCGGGCCACAGCACTTTGCCATAGGGGTCTTGAATGCGCTCGAAGGGCACGTCGGCTTCCGGCAGGCCCAGCTCTTCACCCTGGTAAAGGCACACGCTGCCGCGTAGCGAAAACAGCATGGCCAGCATGACTTTGGGGTAGGCATGCGGGTCTTCTTCGGAGCCCCAGCGGGTGGCGCTGCGCACTACGTCGTGGTTGGAGGTGGCCCAGCAGGGCCAGGCGTCTCCCGCCAAACGCTGGAAGCGCTCGATGACTTCGCGCAGGTAGCGCGCCGAATGGGGCATGTTGAGCAGGTCGAAGGTGTAAGCCATGTGCAGCTTGTCACCCCCGGCGGTGTACTCGGCCATGCGTTCCAGCGGATTGTCGTCGCCGATTTCGCCCACCGTCGTGGTGCCGGGGTACTCATCCATCAGCGCGCGCAGGTCCTGCAGGAAGCCAAGGTTCTCCGGGCGGCTGAGGTCGTAGACATGGCGCTGCCAGGTGTAGGGGTTGGCTTCCGGGGCGCCCAGGGTTTTGGCTTCTCCTTTGGGCACCGGCGGGTTGTCCCGCAGCTCGGCATCGTGGAAGTAGAAGTTGACCGTGTCCAGACGGAACCCATCGACGCCCAGATCGAGCCAGAAGCGCATGTTGTCCAGCTGCGCCTGACGCGCTTCCGGATTGTGGAAATTGACGTCCGGCTGACTGGTCAGGAAGTTGTGCAGGTAGTACTGCTGGCGGCGGGAGTCGAAGGTCCAGGCCGGGCCGCCAAAAATCGACAGCCAGTTGTTGGGTGGCGTGCCATCGGGCTTGGGGTCCGCCCAGACGAACCAGTCCGCCTTGGGGTTGGTGCGATCCTGACGGCTCTCCTTGAACCAGGGGTGCTGGTCCGAGGTGTGGCTGATCACCTGATCGATCATCACCTTCAAGCCCAGCGAGTGGGCCTTGGCCAGCAGCGCCTTGAAGTCGTCCAGGGTGCCGAACATCGGGTCCACGTCGCGGTAGTCGCTGACATCGTAGCCAAAGTCGAGCATCGGCGAGGTAAAGAAGGGCGAGAGCCAGATGCCGTCCACGTTGAGCGATGCCACGTAGTCCAGCTTCTCGGTGATGCCGTTCAGGTCACCAACGCCGTCGCCACGGCTGTCCAGAAAGCTGCGCGGGTAGATTTGATAAATAACGCCGCCGCGCCACCACATCGTATTGTCTTGCATACCATCGTTCCTTAAAAACGGTTGCTGAGAGTCATCAGCGAATTCATTGAGAGCGTCTATCGGGTCAGCCTTTCACCGCGCCAGCCGTCAGGCCAGACACAATGCGGCGCTGGAAGATGATCACCAAAATCACTAGCGGCACGGTCACCACGACGGACGCGGCCATGATCGGCCCCCAGGGCAATTCATAAGCACTGCCGCCCGAGAGCAGGGCGATGGCCACCGGCACCGTGCGCTGGGCATCGGTGAGCGTGAAGGTCAGCGCGAACAGGAACTCGTTCCAGGCGGCAATGAAGGCCAGCAGTCCGGTGGTGGCCATGGCGGGCCACATCAACGGTAAAAACACTTTGGTGATGGTGACCCAAGGGGTGGCACCATCCATGATCGCGGCCTCTTCCAGCTCCATGGGCAGCTGCTTCATGAACGTGGTCAGTACCCAGACGGTGAACGGCAGGGTGAAGATGGTGTAGCTGAGAATCAGGCCCGCCGGGTTGTTGTAAAGGTTCAGCGCGCGAATGACCTCGAATAGCCCCGACAACACCGCCACCTGGGGGAACATGGATACCCCGAGGATCACCAGCAGCACCGTGGAGCGACCGCGAAAACGTACCCGCCCAAGCGCATAGGACGCGGTAATGCCCAGCAGCAGCGCAATGAACACCACGCTGAACGCGACGATGATCGAGTTGAAGATGGCGCGCAGGAAGCTGGTCTGGCTGAAGATTTGAACGTAGTTGTTCAGGTTCCAGTTGGAGGGCCACAGTTCCACGCGAAACAGGTCGCTGGAGGGTTTGAGCGAGGTGATCACCGCGTAGTAGAACGGGAAGACCGCGTACACCATGATGAGCGCAATCAGCGCCCAGAAGCCGACGCGTTTGGCTATTTTGGCTAGCTGACGAGTGGTCATCAGTCACCTCCCAGTTGGATCTTGTTGCGGCCCAGATAGAGGTAGGCAATGGTGGCCAGCGCAATGATCAGGAACAGCAGCGTGGAGGCCGCGCTGCCGTAACCGACATCCTGAAACTCGACCAGCTGCTGGCGGGCGTAGACCGACATCGACATCGTGCTGGTGGAGTTGGAGGTCAGTACGTAAATCACGTCGAATACGCGCAGCGCATCCAGCAGGCGGAAGATCACCGCCACCATCAGCGCGGGTGTGATCAGTGGCAGCGTGACCTTGAAGAACACGCGTACCGGATGAATGCCGTCCACTTCGGCGGCTTCGTAGCAATCCTTGGGCAGCATCTGCAGCGCGGCCAGTACCAGCAGCGCGACAAAGGGAATGGTTTTCCACACGTCCACCATGATGACCGCCCACATGGAGTAGGTGGCGCTGGCGGTCCAGGCAATCGGGTTGTCGATGATGCCGACGGCCATCAGCATATGATTGATGATGCCGAACTGGTCGTTGAGCATCCATGCCCACATCTGGGCAGAGACGATGGTCGGGATGGCCCAGGGGATCAGTACCGCGGCCCGAACGATCACCCGGCCCTTGAATTCGGCATTCAGAATCAGCGCCACGATGACACCGAAGATGACTTCCAGTGAGACGGACACCACCGAGAAGTAGACCGTGTTCCAGACCGAGCGCCACCAGATGGGGTCGGCCAGTACGCCAAACCAGCGACCATCGTCATACACCAGATAGTTTTCGAAACCGATCAGGTTGGCCGCGCCCAGGTCCGATAGCGATGCGTCGGTAAAGCTCAGAAAGAACGTCCGCAGCAGCGGCCAGCCAGCCACCAGAGTCAGGGCGATCAGCATGGGGGCCAGGAACAGCCAGGCCGCCTTGACCCGTTGGCGGCGCACCTTGGTGCCGCGCTGGCGCCTTGGGGGCGCTATGGAACGCGCCCCGGAGGGCGCGTCGTGGTGAGAAGTGCTCGGCATGGGAGTCTCCGCAATTACCAGTTACGACGCTTCAGGCGCAGCAGTTCGCCTTCCAGGTCGGCAACTCCCTGGGCGCCATCCTTGTTGCCGGAAAGTACGTCATGGGTGGTGCTGAAAAAGGCGTTGCTGACCCGGCCATAGGCATCGCCGGTAGGTGCAGACGGACGCGCGACGGCATTGGTGAACGTGTCGTAGAGCGTGCCGAAGAAGGGCACCGCTTCCAGTACTTCCTGGTCCTGGTAGAGCGCATCGATGGTGGGGTTGTAGGACGCCTGAATGGCGCGACGTTTCTGCTCTTCCTCGCCCGTCAGGTAAGCCACCAGGTCGGCCGCCAGTTCGGGATTGTCGCTATAGTGAGAAACCGCCAGGTTCCAGCCGCCCAGGCCCGCAGCGCTTTGCCCGTCATCACCACCGGCCGGCAGCTGGACCACGCCCACCTTGCCGCGTACGTCGCTGTCATCGCTTTGGGCCAGCGCCCAGGCGTAAGGCCAGTTGCGCATGAACACCGCGTTGCCGCCCTGGAAGACCCCGCGGGCTTCCTCTTCGGTGTAGTTCAACACGCCTTCCGGGGCGATATCGCCTACCCAGGAAGCCGCCAGGTCAAGGGCCTGTGCGGCGCGCTCGTTGTTGATGGTCACTTCGCCGTCGTTATCGACCACGGTACCGCCGCCAAAGCTGGCGACCCATTCCAAGGCGTTGACGGTCAGCCCTTCATAGGCGCGCCCTTGGAATACGAAGCCCTGCATGCGGCTGTTGCCTTCGTCACGTTCGGCCGCTTGAATCTCGCGGGCCGTCTCGGTGAGTGCCTGCCAGGTGGTCGGAACGTCATGACCGTGCTTTTCCAGCAGGTCTTCCCGGTAGTACAGCACGCCCGCATCGGTAAACCAGGGCATGGCGACCAGACGATCATCGATGGTGTTGTTGACCACGATCGTCTCGAAATGGCCCGCGGCTGCGTCGTCACCCAATACCTCGCGAAGATCGAGCAGGTGATTGGCCAACAGGCCGGGCCACACCACGTCGATTTGCATGACGTCGATATCGCTGGAGTTGGCCGAGAGAATCTGCTGGTAAAGCGACAAACGCTCGGTAGAGGAGTTGGGTGTGGAGACCACGTCGACTTGGTGGCCAGTTTTTTCTTCCCAGGCCCGAACGCCCTCCTGGCAGAGGGTCAGCTCTGCACCCACGGCTCCACAGGAGATGGTCAGGTCGGCGGCCTGAGCGGCACCGCTGATGCTGGCAAGGCTGGCTAAGGTAATCGCAGACGAAAGAAGAGTCTTTTTCATAACGGCGTTCCTCGACGTTTATTGTTATGGGAGTGAAGTGACAAAGCGCTGACGGCGCCAACTTAAACGATTAAGTTGAGTGCCAGTTAGCCGTCTGTCGGCATGAAGTTCAATAGCGACTTTTGTCTAACGTGGCGGATAGTGTTTTTGCCAAGTGAAATAGGCAGTTAGACATTGGTCGATAATTAGTAAAAGCTTGTTGGTTTACTAACACTTAATCGATTAAGTTTTAGTGGCTGTCGCTCTTCGGCTCAAAACAGAAGTTGCTTTGCAACATTCAAGGGAAGGCGGTGCCTGGAGCCAGCGTCACGATCAGAACAATAGCGGTTTAAAAACAATAGGATTTAAAACAATGCACAAGACAGCATTCAAGACGCCGCTGGCCATTGCGGTGGCAGCCGCAAGCCTGGGCATGAGCGGTTTGGCCAGCGCCAACCTGTCCCTCGAAGAGCGTTTTGCCGAGCTTGAGGCACGCATCGCGGCGGCCGAGCAGCGTGCAGACGCTGCCGAGCGTCGTGCCGAGCTGGCGGAGCAGGGTGCAACGCCACCCCCATCCAGCGCCCCGGCGGCCGCCACTACCGATGCCGACATCGAAGAGCGCTTGGCGCGAGTAGAGCGACAGGCCAGCGGTGATGAAGGCTTTTCGTTCAACGTCTACGCCCGCTCTGGCCTGCTGCTGGGTGAAGATCGCAAGAGCATCGATGGCGGCCCCTATGTGACTCCAGCCGGTAACCTGGGCGGTGCCGTGGGTCGTCTGGGCAACGAGCCCGATACCTACACCGAAGCCATTCTCAACTACCGCATGCAGTTCGATAACGGCGCCCGCGCCCGTTACACCACCATGCTGGCCGCTGGCACCAACTCCAGCAACGATTGGGTTGGCGACGATACCAACCTCAACGTCCGTCAGGCCTATGCCGAGTTCAGCGACCTGCCCAGCTTCACCGGGGCCTTCGAAAATGCCTCCATCTGGGCGGGTAAGCGCTTCGACCGGGATAACTTCGATATCCACTGGCTGGACAGCGACGTCGTGTTCCTGGCTGGTACCGGTGGCGGTATCTACGATATTCAACTGGCCGATAACTGGAAGTCCAACTTCTCGCTGTATGGCCGTAGCTTCAGTGACTTTGACGTCATCAACCGCGAAAACCCCGGCCTGGACGGTGAAGGCAGCAACACCGACAACCTGATTCTGACCTCCAACAACTACTTCGGTAACTGGCAGGTCATGGCGAACGTGATGTCGGCCGCCGATAACGACGAGCGCGACATCGGCGTAGGCCAGACCGCCGCCGACAGCGGCTGGCATACCATGGTGGCGTACCACGGCGACAGCTTCTTTGGCCTGGGCGAGGGTAACTTCAAGGCGGCGTTGCTGCACGGCCAAGGGCTGGGTGCGGAAGTGAAAGGGCTGGGGAGCAATGGCGACCTGACCGACGACGCCACGGCGACCCGCCTGGCGGTCTACGGAACCACTTACATTGCCCCGCAGTGGCGCATTGCACCCTCGATTCTGGCAGAGGTCAGCGACGACCGGTTTGCCGATGGCGACAGCTACTCCTGGGCCACGCTGAACGTGCGCCTGGCCAACGAAATTACCCAGAACTTCGAGATGCAGTACGAGGGTAGCTACCAGTACATGGACCTGGACCCCAACGGTTTCAGCGATCGCAATGCCGTCAGCGGCAATTTCGGCAAACTGACCATTGCGCCCACTTTCAAGCCCGATGTCGGTGGCTTCTGGAAGCGTCCTGAAATTCGCCTGTTCGCCTCCTATACTGATTGGGATGCCGAGCTGAACGGCTATACCCTGGAAGACTCGTTCGGCAACGATGGCTTTACCGGTGGCCAGTGGAGCTTTGGCGTGCAGAGCGAAATCTGGTTCTGACCCATCGCACCATGCCTGGCAGGTTTCCTTGCCTGTTTCACCAATGCCGATTGCCCGCGCTCCGTCGCGGGCTTTTTGCTCGTCAGATTCGACCCAGGGAGGCACCGATGCTGCTGCTCAAGGAAAAACTGAAGGCGCCGCCGCTACCTCCCTGTACGGTGGCGCGCCCGCGTTTGAACGACCACTTCGCGTTGAACGAGCAGGTGCGCCTGCTGGTGGTTCAAGCGCCACCGGGCTATGGCAAGACCACGCTGCTGGCCGAGCGGCTGCCCGCCCTGGAGCAGCAGGCAAGCTGGCTGCGACTGGACGATCAGGACAATCAGACGCACCGCTTTCTGACCTACTGGCAGGCGGCCATGGACACACTGTTGGCCCCTCTGGTCACGCTGACGCCGGGGGATGACAGCGAATGCATTACCCACATGGAGCGCTGGTTGACGGAGTTACCCGAACAGCACGCTCCTTGCCGACTGGTCGTGGATGGCTTCGAGCATCTTGCCAACCCCGAGATTCTTGCCGCGCTGGCCCACTGGCTGCGCCATCAGCCGCCCTGGCTCACCTTGACGCTGGCCAGCCGGTCACGCCCGGCACTGGGGCTTGCCAGCCTGCGCCTGCGCGGTGAGCTGGAAGAGATCGACCTGCACCGCCTGGCATTCGACAGTGAAGAGGCGCATACCCTGTGTGCCGAACAGCTGAGCTTTCCGCCTACCCGGGTGAGCCTGGAGCGCGCGCTACGCTTGAGCGGTGGGTGGCCCATGGCGCTCAACTGGCTGGTCGAGCGCACCACTACCCGGGCGGGATTCGATGCCTTGCTGGAACGGCTGAGCGGCGCGCATCCCGATTTCGTCGCCTGGTTCGACGAACTGCTGGCCACTACCTTGCCGAGTGAGGAGCGTGAACTGCTGCTTCAACTGGGAGTGCTGGAGCGGTTCTCTCCCGAACTGATGGCGCGGCTATTGGAAGGGGAGCGGTTGACGCAGCGGCTGGAGGCCTTCGAGCAGGCCGGGCTATTCATCGAGCGGCCCGATCCGCATGCCCAGTGGTATCGCTTTCATCGCCTGTTTGGCGACTACCTGCATCACCGCCGCCATGAGCTGAGCCTGGCCACCCAGCGCACGCTGCATCAGCGGGCCAGTCAGGCCTGGCTGGCGCTCGATGACCCGGTCATGGCGCTGCGCCAGGCCATTCTGGCCGACGCGCCGGACCTGATCAGCCCATTGCTCATCGCGCAAGGGCCGGCATTGCTCTCCCAAGGCGCCTACGCACTGCTGGCCAGAGGGTTGGAGCGGCTGGGCGAGCCGCAGCTCGGCCAGTGTCCCGAGCTGGCGCTGCTTTATGGCTGGGTGTCTCATGCCCAGTTCCAGTTCGATATCACGGCCCGCGTGATTGGCTGGATCGAAGCTCAGCTGTACCTGCCGGAGTGGCAAGCGCTGGGCGCCGAATTTGCCACCTTGCGTGCCCAGCTGGCGATCAATCAGGGGAACGCCGAGCGCGCCGCGCCGCTGGCCGAGCAGGCGCTGGGGGTTCCGGCGCGTTACCTGGCATCGACGCCCCTGACGGCCACCGCGATCCTCAGTGAAGCGCGTTTCGTTCAGGGGCACCTGGAGGAGTCGCTGCTGAACGTGCGTGAAGTAGCGCGCCAGGCCCATCACCACGATGATCACCAGCGCCTGATATGGGCCTTTTGCCACCAGTCGGAAACGCTGGTGGCCCAAGGGCGTTTGCAGGCTGCCTACGATATTCAGGAGCGCGCCTTCGTGCATCTCGAGCGCGCAGAGCTCGAGCATCTGCCGGTGGCCGAGTTTCTCTATCGTATCCGCAGTCAGCTGCTCTGGGAGTGGCATCGGCTGGACGAAGCCGAGCAGGCGGCGCTCAAGGGCATTGCCGTGCTGGACAGCCAGGGTGAGCGCTGGACTCTGCAGTGCCATATTCAGCTGGCCAAGATTGCCCAGAGTCGTGGCGATCAGGCCCAGTGTGCCGACCATATTCGGCGACTGCGCAAAATTCTTGCAGAAGGCGATTACCATATCGACTGGGTCGCCAACGCCCACGCGACGCTGCTTAGCTGGTGGCAGTCGAGCCAGGACCTGGAGGCAGTGGAGCGCTGGCGCCAGGAAGCGCCGCCGCCCATCACCGATAGGGCCACCAACCATTTCGCCCAGTGCAACGTGCGCAACCACGCCCGGGCGCTCACGCTGCTGGGCCAGTGCGAGGAAGCCCGCACGCTGCTGGAGGCCCTCGAAGCGCACGCTCGGCAGTCAGGGTTGGTGACCGACGCCAACCGTAACCAGCTTTGCCTGGCCGCAGCCGCCTGGCATGCAGGAAGAAAAGAGCACGCTCGCGAGCATATGCAGCAGGCTATGAGCCTGGCGTCGCGCACCGGCCTGGTGGGCAGCTTTTTGCGGTTGGGCAAACCGTTGGGGGAGCTGCTGGCTGGCCTGCTCGAAAGCGACTCGTTGGGGGCCCTGGAAAAAGCGAGGGCCGAGCGGTTGATGGCGCTGGCAGGGCGTCAAAAGGATTTTGGCAGCGCCCGGCGTTTGATCCTCGACGAGACGGTGATTGCCGATATCGTGGCTCGCCCGGATGTGCCGGAACTGATCCGCACCTCACCGCTGACTCGCCGTGAGTGGCAGATCCTCGGGTTGATTCATGCGGGGCTATCCAACGAGCAGATTGCCGAGCAGCTCTCGGTGGCCCAGACCACCATCAAGACCCATATCCGCAGCCTTTACCAGAAGCAGAACATTCGTCGCCGGGAGGAGGCCATACACCTGGCGGGGCAGCTACTGGCCCATATTCACGGGGATTGACCCATTGGGGAGGCTGCCCAGCGCCCTCGGTTCGTCTCCTCCTTACGACTACGCCCGGTACTCCCTGCGGGGGAGGATTCGATCCCGCCGCGCAGCCTGCATCATGCCCTTATCGCTGATAACAACCATAAGGATTCGCCATGATGCAGACACCTTCCACTTCACACTACGTTGGCAGCCAGGGGGCCGACTGGTGGCGCGGCGCGGTGATTTATCAAATCTACCCGCGCAGCTTCATGGATAGTCGCGGCGACGGCATTGGCGACCTGCGGGGGGTGATCGAGAAGCTCGACTACATTGCCTCACTGAATGTCGACGCCATTTGGCTTTCGCCCTTTTTTACGTCGCCCATGAAGGATTTTGGTTACGACATCAGCAACTACCGCGATGTCGATCCAATGTTCGGCAGTCTGGAAGACTTCGACCGGCTGGTCGAGGCGGCCCATGCCCGCGGGCTGAAAGTCACCATCGATCAGGTCATGTCGCACACCTCCGACCAGCACGTCTGGTTCGAGGAGAGTCGCCAAAGCCGCGATAACCCGAAAGCCGACTGGTACGTATGGGCCGACCCCAAACCCGACGGCGCGCCGCCGACCAACTGGCAATCCGTGTTTGGCGGCAGCGCCTGGCAGTGGGATACCCGACGCTGTCAGTATTACCTGCACAACTTTCTGGCCAGCCAGCCAGACCTCAATTTCCGCACCCCTGCCGTGGTCGAGGCCATTCTCGAAGAAGCGCGGTTCTGGCTGGAGCGTGGGGTCGATGGCTTTCGCCTCGATGCGGTCAATTTCTGTACCCACGGCGAGTTGAAGGATAATCCGCCGCGTCAGGAGATCACCGAAAGCTTTCTGGGTGTGCGCCCCGATAACCCCTATGGCTATCAGCTCCACCAGTACGACAAGACCCAGCCGGAAAACCTGGTATTTCTGGAGCGGCTTCGGGCGCTGCTCGATGAGTACCCCGGCGCCACCAGCGTCGGTGAAGTGGGGGATGACGACGCCCTCGGCGTCATGGCGGCCTACTCCCAGGGGGGGCAGCGGCTGCACATGTGCTACTCGTTCAACCTGCTGACCGACAAGGCCGACCCGACGTACCTGCACGAAACGCTGACCGAGATGGAAGCGCGGATTGGCGATGGCTGGCCCTGCTGGGCGCTGGGCAACCATGACGTCACGCGGCTGGCGACTCGCTGGCAGGCCCAGGGGCAGCTCGATAAGCTGCGTCTGTACATGGTGTTCTTGCTCAGCCAGCGGGGCAGCGTGTGCCTCTATCAAGGCGAGGAGTTGGGGCTGCCCGAAGCGCAGCTGACCTTCGAGCAGCTGGTGGACCCGGCAGGCATTACCTTCTGGCCTGCCTATAAAGGCCGTGATGGCTGCCGTACGCCGCATCCCTGGCAGGCAGATAGCCGCCATGCTGGCTTCAGTCTTGCCACGCCCTGGCTGCCGGTGCCCGAGGCCCATGCAGCGCTGGCAGTCGATCAGCAAGAGCAGAATGCCGATTCGCTGCTCAACGCTTACCGGGAGTTCCTGGCGTTTCGCCGCACCCAGCTCGCGCTGGTCAAGGGGGAGGTACGCTACCACCCGGTGCGTGACGAGGTGCTCTGCCTGGAGCGCACCTATCAGCAAACCCGCCTGTTGGTGGCGCTGAACTTCAGCGATCAGACCATTACCCGCTCGGCGCCCGAGCATGCTGAAGCACTGGAAGGCGCCCCCCATTGGCTCAAGGGCGAGTGGCAGGCAGGTACGCTGACGCTGCCGCCGTTTGGCGTGGCAATTGCCCGCTGCCCACAGGCTCAGGAGGATGCATCATGGGACGTTTGACCCTTGGCGGCATCGGCAAATCGTTTGACGGCGTCGAAATCTCCCGGGATATCGACCTCACCATCGAAGACGGCGAGTTCGTGGTGTTCGTGGGCCCCTCCGGCTGTGGTAAATCCACGCTGCTGCGCATGATTGCGGGTCTGGAGGACATCACCACCGGGGACATGCAGCTGGATGGCCAGCGGATCAACGAGATTCCACCCCAGGAGCGGGACATCGGCATGGTGTTCCAGTCCTACGCCCTCTACCCGCACATGAGCGTGGCCGAGAACATGGCGTTCGGGCTCAAGCTGGCGCGTACCGACAAGGCCGAGATTCGCTGTCGGGTGCAGCACGCCGCAGAAATGCTGCACCTCACCGAGCTTCTGGAGCGCAAGCCCAAGGATCTCTCTGGCGGCCAGCGCCAGCGGGTGGCCATTGGTCGTACGCTGGTGAAAGAGCCGGCGGTGTTTCTGTTCGACGAGCCGCTGTCGAACCTCGATGCTGCGCTGCGCGTGGACATGCGTATCCAGATTGCGGGGCTGCACAAGCGCTTGAACGCCACCATGATTTACGTCACCCACGATCAGGTCGAGGCGATGACCCTGGCCGACCGTATCGTGCTGCTTTCAAAAGGGCGTATCGCCCAGGTAGGCGCACCGCTGTCGCTGTACCACTTTCCCAACACGCTGGAAGTGGCGGAGTTCATCGGCTCCCCGCGCATCAATACCCTGCCGGTGACGGTGGTCGACCCCGGCCAGCACCGCACGCTGGTACGCCTGCACACCGGCGACAGCCTGGCGGTGGCCGTGAACGGGCAGCAGCTCAAGGCGGGTGATCAGGCCACATTAGGGCTGCGCGCCGAAGATTTCGTCGCCCCAGAACAGGCGGATGCAACCCTGGACGCCACGCTCATGGTGGCCGAAAAGCTGGGCTACGAGACCCTGGCCCATTGGCAAGTGGCGGGGCTGGAAACCCCCTTGACCCAACGCCTGGACGGACTGGCACGGCTGGCAGAAGGGCAGGCGTCTCGGCTGGGCATCAACGGCAAGCGCTGCCATTTGTTCGATGCCCAAGGGGATGCCTGCCCTCGCCAAGTGACGGTGGACGGGGTGAGCCAATAACGTTTTTTAGATTTTTTTCAAAAAGAGTGCATCCAATCGGTCTCCTCGTGTGTATCCCCTATACAGCCACGGCAAAAGTGGCTGATACACAACCCAAGGAGACTGACATGACCATTCAACATCTAACGCGTGCCACCCTCGCTGCGACCCTGATTGCATCCTTCAGTCAAGCGGCGCTGGCCGATGTGCCTGCCGACATCCAAGTGCCGGATGGCCATAGCGTCGCTCTGGAAACGGTGGGCGTAGGCGCGATTACTTACATGTGTGAAGCCAAGGACGACGGTAGCCTGGGTTGGGTTTTCAAGGGCCCCCATGCGGCGCTGAATGACCGCGAAGGCAATCAGGTCGGCAGCTACTACGGCCCGCCCGCTACTTGGGAATCACTGGACGGCTCCAAGCTGACGGCGACGCAGCTGGCCGTATCTCCCAACGGTGACGGCAACATTCCGCTGCAGCTGGTAGAAGCCAACCCGGCTGAAGGTGAAGGTGCCATGAACGGTGTCACTTACATTCAGCGCCTGGACACCCAAGGTGGCGTGGCGCCCGACGTGGCTTGTGGTAGCGATAACGAAGGCGCCACCGCCGTGGTTACCTACCAGGCCGATTACATCTTCTGGACCGCTAACTGATCTCGGCAACGCTTCTATCGTGCGTTGACTGTGGGGGCTCGCATCGAGAGCCCCCAACTATTATCCTCACTGAACTGCGGCGACAGCGACCGGCGCGTTACCAGGGAGTGATGATGTGTCTGATGAAGTTGGGTCAACGGAAGTAACTGAATTCGATCATGTCGATGCGCTCGCTCGCATTGCCCGTGGCGATCAGGCGGCGCTTCACCTGCTGTATCAGCAGGAAGGCGCCAAGTTGCTCGGGGTGGTGTACCGCATCGTCAAGGACCGAGGCATGGCCGAAGACATCGTTCACGATGCCTGCTTGAACATATGGCAGCGTGCCGCCAGCTTCGATCCGCAAAAGGGGGCTGCCCGCACCTGGGTATTCAGTATCGCTCGCCACCTCGCACTCAATGCCATTCGTGGGCGTGAGCGCCATGTCTATACCGACCTGAACGACCCCCATGAGTTTGCCGACGACGATACCTTTCAGCACGCTTTCCAGGTCGAGGAAGCGTTCGATTGGCAAACCGGCGAGCGCATGGACGAGTGCTTGCAGCAGTTGGAAGCCGAGCGTCGCAACTGCGTTCTGCACGCCTATGTAGATGGGCTCAGCCACGCCGAGATTGCGGCACACACCAGCACCCCGCTGGGGACGGTAAAAGCCTGGATCAAGCGTAGCCTGCTGCGTTTACGGGAGTGTATGGCATGACACGTGCTCATGAATCCGATGATCTGCATGCCCTGGCAGGGGAATACGTGCTGGGCACGCTGCCGATAGCCGAGCGTGAAGCGTTCGAGGCGCGTCTCGCCAACGAGCCTGCGCTGCAAAAGGCGGTCGCCGCCTGGGAAGAGCGATTTTTCCCCTATACCGCCATCGTCGACCCCGTTACGCCCTCCGATTACCTATGGCCGCGCATCGAGCGGAGCATGAAAGCATCTGCGGTACGGCCTACTGCACCAGTAGTGATACCCGCGCGCGCGCCGGTTGCACCGCGCCGCCGATTGATGCACAGCTTGCCGTTCTGGCGGGCCGCTACCGGGGCGGGCCTGGCGGCAGCGTTGGCGATGGGCGTCATGCTGAGCAACGTCACCACACAGCCCGCCGTACCCGAGTACATGGTGGTGCTACTGGCACCACAGACGCAGTCGGCAGGCTGGGTCGTGCAAGCGGCCAACCGCCAGGAGATTCAGCTGATCCCGCTGGGCACCTTCGAAGTGCCGGAGGGCAAAGCGCTGGAGTTCTGGACCAAGGCCGATGACTGGCAGGCACCCGTTTCGCTGGGTCTGGTAGAGCCGGGCCAGCCGCTGCGCCTGCGCCTGGACCAGCTCCCACCGCTGGAAGACAACCAGCTCTTCGAGCTGACCCTGGAAGAAGAGACCGGCTCGCCCACTGGCTTGCCCACCGGCCCCATCGAGTTCATTGGCCGCGCGGTGGAGATCTGAGTCTGCCTTCAGCCTATGCGCGGCGTTAGCCGAGCGCGTCTGTCAAAAGAAGGTCAAGCCGACCTGAAACAGCCGCTCGACGTCGCGGATACGCCGTTTGTCGATCACGAACAGAATCAGGTGATCACCGCTCTCCACGCGCACGTCGCCGTGGGCAATCATCACCTCTTTGCCGCGCACCACGGCACCGATGGTGGTGCCTTCGGGAAGCTCGATCTCATCGATGGTGCGGCCCACCACCTTGGAAGACTGCTTGTCGCCGTGGGCAATCGCC
>NZ_BMXO01000019.1:0-85492 GCF_014651795.1 Vreelandella hamiltonii
CTCCGAAGAGTATCTTGGTGTTCGCTTGCCTTGATATTAGGTGATGATTCACCCTCATCGGCAAGCGCCCACATGAATTACCTGATCAAATTGTTAAAGAGCGATTTCGCTGTGGCTGGCTCGGTGACCTGAACCGTGTTGCCTCAGCGAGGAAGGCGTATTCTACGCATTCCGTGGTGTTTGTCAAGGGCTGTTTTCAGCGAGTAAAGCGAGCGATCAATCCAACCAACAGATGACGCTAACTTCCTGACAAACCGAAGGTTTTTCGACCTTCTTCACCGCTGGCAACGCTTGGCGTCCCCGGCAGCGGATGCGTACTTTACGGATTCGCTGCCGGGTTGGCAAGGGGTATTTACCAAATAGTCAAAAAAAGTCGCCCACGCGATCACACAACCCGTGGAAAGCACTTCGGCGCTTACTGTTTGGCGGTTACACTTGGCACTCCGCAACATTCGCCACATCTATTGCACCTACGGATATGAGGTCTTCGATGAGCCAGCACTTGTTAACCGTCGATTCATTAAATCGCGAAAGCGTTGATCACCTGTTACGGGTGGCCGCACGCATGGAGCCGATTGCCAGTCGTCGCCAGGTCACGCGAGTGCTGGAAGGTGCGGTACTGGGCAACCTGTTCTTCGAAGCCAGTACGCGGACGCGGGTGAGTTTCAATGCAGCTTTCTGCCGTCTGGGAGGCAGTGTCTGTGACACCACGGGCTTTACCTTCTCGTCCATGGCCAAGGGCGAATCCTTGTACGACACCAGCAGGGTAATGAGCGGCTACTGTGATGCCATCGTCATGCGCCACCCGGATCAAGGGTCGGTTGCCGAGTTTGCCGCCGCAACGCATGTGCCGGTCATCAACGGTGGTGATGGTCCAGGCGAGCACCCAAGCCAGGCGCTGCTGGACCTTTATACCATCGACAAGGAGTTCCAGCGGTTGGGCAAGCGCCTGAGTGGTGCCCACATTCTACTGACCGGGGATTTGAAATACGGGCGCACGGTGCATTCGCTGATCAAGCTGCTATCGCTTTATGATCCGCTGCGGATAACGCTGGTCTCCCCACCCGGCTTGGAAATGCCGTCTTATCTGGTGGATCTGGTGGCATCGCGGGGCCATCGGATCGAGCAGCGCGACTCCCTGGCCAGCGACTTCTCGGATCTGGACGTCGTCTATACGACGCGCATCCAGAAGGAGCGCTTCACGGATGAAATGAACGAGAGCTTCCAGGGGCTTTCCGATGACTTCATGGTCAATCGCGATTTTCTGGATCACCGCTGCAGCCAAAGCACGATCGTGATGCACCCGCTACCGCGCGATAGCCGTCCAGGCGCCAATGATTTGAACGTCGATTTGAATGGCGATCCGCGCCTGGCGATCTTCCGCCAGACAGATAACGGCATCCCCATGCGGATGGCCATTTTTGCCACGCTCTTGAAAGTGGACGAGCTGATCGAGCAGGACATGCGGCCAGTACGCTGGTTCGTACCGCCGCAAATTGGCACGCTGGACCGCTGATGAGCAGACGGCTGAGCAGCTAAACGCTCAGTGCGCGGTTCGCCCACCGGGAAGGCCTTCTCGGTGGGCGAACCAGCCTTCCAGAATCAGCACGGCAGCGATGCCGTCCACGCTCTGCTGACGATAGTTGCCGCGATGTCCCGATGCGTGGGCGATCTGCTTGGCTTCACGGGTAGAGCCACGCTCATCGACCATTTCGCACGGCTTGCCATAACGCCCATGCAGGCGGTTGCCAAACTTGCGCGCACGGGTACTCATGGGCGATTCGCTACCATCCATGTTCAACGGTAGCCCGACCACGAACAGGTCGGGCTGCCACTCCTGAACCAGACGAGACACCACGTTCCAGTCAGGAATGCCATCCCGTGCAGGGAGAGGCGTCAGCTCGCGGGCGCTGTTGAGCAGCTCATTGCCTACCGCCACACCGATGCGCCGCGTTCCATAATCGAATGCCAGAATCAGGCGCTCCCCACTGTCGGCCATCGCGTTACTGCCCCTTCGTCATGCGTGACCGGCGTCACGGGTCATCAGGTTGAGATCGACGCCCAGCAGGCCAGCGGCAGCGGCCAGGCGCTCGGCGGGCGGGGTGTCGAACAGCACGCGAGCCTGACCTTCCACCGTTAACCAGGCGTTGTCCTTGAGCTCATCCTCCAGTTGTCCCACTTCCCAGCCCGCGCACCCCAGGCACACGAGAAAGTGCTCCGGCCCCCTGCCATCCGCCAGCGCCTGAAGAATATCCATGGAGGTGGTGAGGGCAATGCCATCTTCTACCTGGACGCTGGAATCCCACGCCTGGCTATCCCCTTCGTGAAGGATAAAGCCACGGTCTTTATGGGTGGGGCCACCGTAATAGACAGGCGCATTGCGGTGCGGGCTCTCATCGCCCCCCAAGGAGAGCTGTTCGAACAGCGCATCCAGCGTGATCTCCAGGGGGCGGTTGGTAATCACCCCCATGCAACCATTGTGGTCATGGTCACACAAGTACACCAGGCTGCCCGCAAAGTTGGGGTCGTCCAGATGCGGCATGGCCATTAAAAAATGGTGTTTTAAGCTTTGCATGCGTCTCCTATGGCTTGCCGCTGAATCAGCAAGTCGGGCGTTATTGGGCGGAAGCAAGGCGACGCTCGATGGCGTCCAGCAGCATGCCGGCGATGTCGGTGCCGCGCTGATCGTCGATTTCCCGCACGCAGGTGGGGCTGGTCACGTTGATCTCGGTGATGTAGTCACCGATGACATCCAGACCCACGAACATCAGCCCTTTCTCACGGATCAGCGGCTGTACCTGCTGGATCAGCCAGTGATCACGCTCGGTCAGCTCGCGACTCACGCCACGCCCACCGGCGGCCAGGTTGCCGCGGGTCTCTCCCGCCGAGGGGATGCGCGCCAGCCCGAAGGGCACAGGCTCGCCATCGACCAGCAGAATACGGGTATCGCCGTGTTTGATTTCCGGCAGGTAGCGCTGCGCCATGATCTGACGCTGACCGCGCAGCGTCAGCTGCTCGATGACGGCGCCAATGTTGCGGCCATCAGGGCCGATATGAAAAATGCCCGTGCCACCCATGCCGTCGAGTGGCTTGAAGATCACGTCGCCATGCTCGGCGTGGAAGGCACGCAGCACGTCATCACGGCTGGCCACGACCGTTGGCGCGCAGCACTGAGGAAACTGCTGGGCAAAGAGCTTCTCGTTACACTGCAGCAAGGCGGCGGTGGGGTTCACCACCAGCACTCCCTCGCGCTCGGCAAAGCCCAGCAGGTGCACCGCATTGATGAACTCGGCATCTACCGGCGGGTCCTTGCGCATCAGCACGGCGTCCAATTCTGCCAGTGGCCGCTGAACTGCTTCGCCAAGGTCGTACCAATGCGCAGGATCACGATGCACGGTCAATGGACGCATGCGTGCGTAGGCCTGCCCTGCGTTCAAGAACAGATCGTCCTGCTCCATGTAGTGCAAGGTATAGCCGCGCTCCTGGGCAGCCCACAGCATCGCCAGGGTGGTGTCTTTCTTGTAGGCGATGTCACTGATCGGGTCCATCACGACACCGAGATGCAACGTTGAGTGGCTCATCGAAATACCGTCCATGCAGGAACAATCATTATTCAGTATGCCGTACTGCAGGCACGGCTCCAACCGCGGCTATTTGTCTGCGGTTTCGGAGAGCGCGCCAGGCACCAGGCGAATGGCATCGGGGGCCAGGGTGATCAGCTGTTGCTTGTAAAGCCGCCCGATCGCTTGTTTGTAGGCGCTCTTGCTCACCCCCAGGCGCGCCTTGATGGCGTGGGCATCGCTTTTATCGCCCAGCGGCAAGTAGCCGCCGCTTTCGCGTAGCGCTTGCAGTATCTTGTCACCCACCACATCGAGGCGAGCCGCCCCCGGCGGCAGCAGCGAGATATCGACTCGGCCATCCTCGCGACGCTGTTTTACATAGCCTTTCAGCGTCTGCCCTCGGCGCAGCGGCTGGGTCATGTCGTCCTGATAGATCAATCCCCAGTAACGGTGCTCGACCACCACTTTCATGCCCAGGTCCGTGCGATCGGCCACCACTACCGTGACCTCATCACCCTGCGACAGCGCCCAGGCGTCGTCGCTCAGGAAGCGGTCCAATCGCATGGATGCCACGGGACGCCCCTGGTCATCGCTATACAGCATGACCAGTACGCGCTTGCCGGGATCCGGGCGAAAACGCTGTTCGCTATAGGGCAGCAGCACGTCCTTGGGCTGGCCCCAACGCAGAAAGGCGCCCGTACTGTTCACTGCCGTCACGGTCAAGTAAGCGACTTCTCCCAGCTGGGCAGTCGCATCGCTGGCAGAACGGGGAGAGGCATGGGACTCACGGGCCATGGAGGTGTCCTTGCGAAGGGTTGAGAATCGGTAGCGTACCTTGCTAACGCTAGCCAAAGCGAGGCCGTATTCGGCCTGACAGCCTGCTATACAAAAGCCGCTGCCACAGAGAATGCGGCAGCGGCTGACAGTAAGCGCTTACAAATCGCCGAAATGATGCTGCAGGAGGGTCAGCGCGACGACCGGTGCGGTTTCCGTACGCAGTACACGGGGCCCTAATGTCAGCGGCGTAAAGCCGCTGGCGGTGGCCGCAGCGATATCGGTCTCGCTGAGCCCTCCTTCGGGGCCAATCAGCAACGCTGCCGAAGCGGGCCGAGACGACTGTGCAAAGCCATTGCCCGTGGCCAGATGAAGCATCAGGCGCAGCGGCTCTTGCCGTTCGGCCAGCCACTCCTCCAGCCCCTGCGGCGGGTACACGGGAGGCACCACTGCACGCCCACTTTGCTCGCAGGCGCTGGCAGCCACCGCCTGCCAATGGGCCAGCTTCTTCTCTTCTCGGTCGCCTTTCAGGCGAACATCCCCCCGCTCGGTATAGAGTGGGGTGATGGCAGCGACGCCCAGCTCCACGGCTTTCTGAATGGCATAGTCCATGCGATCTCCCTTGGAAATCGCCTGGCCCAGATGCACCGCTAGCGGAGACTCCGCGCTGCCTGGCCATACCGATTCGACGGTTGCGGTGGTCTGTTTTCGCCCCACCTCCGCCAGCCGAACGCCTGCCTCCTGGCCCGCCCCGTCGAACAGGATCAGTGCCGCGCCCTCCCCCATGCGTAGCACGCGGGTAACGTGCCTGGCAGGGCCTTCCGGCAGCGTGACGGTTGCCCCGACACGCAGCTCGGTGGGCACATGAAGGCGTGGCATCTTGCCGTGCGTGGCGAGCCAGTGTGCTGCCGAATGCGCTTCGAGCATGGCTTAGTGGGTGTTCTCGGCAGCCTGGCTTGCCTGCTGCGCTTCACGCTGCTTGCGTTGGGCGTACATGGCTTCGAAGTTGACCGGCGCCAGCATCAGCGCAGGGAAGCCGCCACGGTTGACCAGGTTGTCGATACACTCACGGGCGTAAGGAAACAGCAGGTTAGGACAGAAGGCGCCTAACGTCTGCTCCAGCTGCGCACCTTCGATGCCGGAAATACGGAACAGGCCAGCCTGCTCGACTTCGGCCAGGAACGACGTGGTGCCGGACTCGCTGTCATTCACCTGGGCGGTGACCTTGACCACGACTTCGTACTGGTCGTCAGCCACTTTCTGGCTGGTAGTGTTCAGATCCAGATTGACCTTGGGCTTGAACGCCTGCTTGAACACGGAAGGAGAGTTCGGCGCTTCGAAGGAAATGTCTTTCACGTAAATACGCTGCAAAGAGAATTTCAGCTGCGGCTTTTCGCCTTCAGCGGCACCGGCCTGCGGGGTGTTGTTATCTTCCGCCATGGGAGACTCCTCGTTATTCATTCAATAAAAAAGCGTGCGGCCCAGAGGCCGCTTTCGTCGTTTACTTCTTCACTACGGGAAGGCCATCGGCCTGCCACTGCATCATGCCACCACGCAACTTCGTGGCCCGCTCGAAGCCCGCCTTGACCAGCTTGGCTTGTGCGGCACCCGAGCTTTGGCCATGCTTGCACACCACGATGATCGGCTGGCTTTTGACTTTCTCCAGCTCGTTCATGCGGCTATCGAGGCTGCTCTGGGGAATGTTGCGTGCACCGGCGATATGCCCCGCCTTGAAGTCTTTGCTTTCACGAATGTCCACCACCACCGCATCTTCGCGGTTGATGAGCTGGGTGGCCTGGCTAGAGGACACGGCATTTGAGGCAGCGCTACGCGTTTCGTAGACAATCCACGCCGTGAGCACCAGCAAAAATGCCCCCACCAACAGGGGGTGGTTCATTACGAATTCGAACAGCTGATCGATCATCGCGAACACAATCTCTTGGTCTATGCAGAAAAAAGCGGCCTGGCCGCCATCAGAAACGCGACAAGTATACACGTCACAGGGCATACCGCGCAGGCCATGACGCCCAGCGGCTGCCTGCGTTATGATGCCCCAAGCACGCGCCCGCCGCGACCCTGTTTCTCAGGTACTGTCTGAAAACTGGCTGAATGGCCATTGCCAGCGTTTCAAACAGCACTTTTCGTTGCTTGGCTGACCCATATAACGAGGTTTCTCATGGCATCATCTGCACCCCGCCCCGTCGCCCTGATCATCCTGGACGGCTATGGTCACAACCCCGATAGCGCACATAACGCCGTGGCTGCCGCCCATACCCCGAACATGGATGCTCTGTGGGCCAAACGCCCCCACGCCTTCGTACACACCGATGGCCGCCATGTGGGGCTGCCCGATGGGCAGATGGGCAACTCGGAAGTGGGCCACATGAACCTGGGGGCTGGGCGCATCGTGTACCAGGACTTCACGCGGATCACCAAGGCCATCGAGGATGGCGACCTGGATACCAATGGCGTGCTGACCAAACCCATCGACGACGCCGTGGCCAACGGCAAAGCGGTACATTTGCTGGGCCTGCTCTCCCCTGGAGGCGTACACAGCCATGAAGACCACTTCATTGCCGTAGCAGAACTGGCAGCACGGCGCGGCGCTCAGCGAATCTACGTGCACGCCTTCCTGGATGGCCGCGACATGCCCCCGCAAAGCGCGCTGGCCTCCATCGAGCGCGCCAATGCCCGGCTTGCCGAGCTGGTCGGTGCCGACAACGGCTTCGTGGCCTCAATCATTGGCCGCTTCTTCGCCATGGACAGAGACAACCGCTGGGAGCGGGTCGAGCAGGCCTACCGCCTGCTCACCGAGGGTCATGCCGACCATACCGCCACCAGCGCTGAAAGCGGCCTGCGGGATGCCTACGCGCGTGGTGAAACCGACGAGTTCGTGGCGGCCACCAGCGTTCCCGTCAACGGTAGCGCCATGACGTTACAAGATGGCGACGCGGCGATCTTTCTGAACTTCCGCTCTGACCGAGCCCGCGAACTGACCCGCGCCTTCACCGATGCAGATTTTACCGGTTTCCAGCGCCAGACCCGGCCTGCCCTGGCGGGTGACGGCCTGGTGATGATGACCCAGTACGCCGCCGACATTGCCGCTCCGGCGGCGTTTCCCCCCACCGACCTCACCGATACGCTGGGCGAAGTGGTGTCCAAGCGCGGCCTGACCCAGCTGCGCATCGCCGAAACCGAGAAGTACCCTCATGTGACGTTCTTTTTCTCGGGGGGTAACGAAGCCGAGTATGACGGCGAAGAACGTATCCTGGTGCCGTCGCCTCGTGATGTGAAAACCTACGACGAAAAGCCGGAAATGAGCGCGTTCGACATCACCGACAAGCTGGTGGACGCCATCGACAGCGGCCGCTTCGACCTGATGGTGTGCAACTACGCCAACGGCGACATGGTCGGTCACACGGGGGATTTTGCCGCCGCCGTCAAGGCCATTGAAACCGTCGACACCTGCGTTGGGCGGGTCGTGGAGGCCATCGAGCGGGCCGGTGGCGCCTGCCTGATCACCGCCGACCACGGCAATGCCGAACAGATGGTGCACCCGGTGACCGGCGAGCCGCAAACCGCTCACACCACCTTCGTGGTACCGCTGATCTACGTCGGTGAGCGCGAGGCTCAGCTGTCGGACGGCCGTCTGTGCGATTTGGCACCCACGCTGCTGGCGATGATGCATCAGCCACAGCCAGACGCGATGACGGGCCAGTCACTGCTGCGCTTCGCCTAATGCCATCGTGGCAACGGCTGCCCTTGCTGGCGCTGCTGATGCTGGGCACGTCCGCTGCCGTCGCGCAGGATGAGCGTGCCGCCCAGCAGCAGCTGGATGCGCTAGGCCAGCAAATCGATGCCATGACCCAACAGTTGGGCGTGACGGACCAGGCCCGTGACAGCGCCCAACAGGCCCTGCGTGCCGTCGAGACGGAGCTGGCCCAAACGCACCAGCGTCTGGACCAGCTGCAGGGGGAACGCCGCCAACTGAACGAAGAGAGCGAGCAACTGCGCCAGCACCGTGAGCGGCTCGAGCAGGAAAGAGCGGCGCAATACACAGCGCTGGGCCAGCAGCTGGCGGCCCTCTACCGGCTGGGGCCCACCCCTCAGCTCAAGCTGCTGTTGAACCAGAGCAACCCCGCCGAGCTGGACCGCATGCAGGCCTACTTGAACCGCTTGACGCAGGCGCGGCAACGTCGCCTGGGCGACATTGCCCGCCTGGATACCGCGCTGGTGGATACCGAGCAGGCGCTGGCCGAGCGCCAGACCCGGCTGGATACCCTGGCGGACGAGCTGGAAGCACAGAGTGCGCTGCTGGCCCGCCGCACGGAGGAGCGGCGCAGCGTCGTGACCACGCTGGATGACCGTTACGAAAGCGAAGCCGACCGTCTGGCCGATCTCAGCCAGAGCCGCGAGCAGGCCGAACAGCAGCTACGCGCCATCCAGGCCGAGCTTGCCCGACTGGCCGAGCCGACGCCCTCCACCAACATCACCCGCACCCAGGGCGACCTGCCCTGGCCAGTACAGGGCGCCATCACGGCCAGCTTCCAACGCCGTCAAGGCGTGCATTACAACGGTATCGTGATTCAAGCGGGCGCCGGCACGGCGGTCACGGCCGTCCACTCTGGGCGGGTGGTCTTTGCGGACTGGATGCGGGGGTTCGGCAACCTGATGATCATCGATCATGGTGATCAGATCATGACCCTGTATGCCCACCTTCAGCAGTTCGATGCCCGCCCGGGCCAGCAAGTGAACCGAGGCGACCGCATCGGCCGAGTGGGCAACAGCGGAGGGCAGCCTTCGTCCGCGCTCTATTTCGAAGTGCGGCGAGGTGGCGCACCAATTAACCCGCAACGTTGGATTGCACGACGTTGACGGGATAAGCTGATAGCAGCGGCATCCATGAAGGTGTCGCGCCAATCGTATCAACCCCTGCGGCGCCCAGCGGCGCTGCCTTTCGCCTTGCGGAGTACGCATGACGCTATCTGTAACCGAGGTATCGGCCCCTGCCAAGCGTTTCTTGGCGACTCTGCTTCCGCTCGCGCTGCTGGCAGCTCCCTTACCCTTGGCGGCTCAAACGGCCAATAGCGTCGCCGACGACCTTCCGCTGGAAGAGATCCAGACCTTCGCCGAGGTGTTCGAACGCATCAAACGGGCCTATGTCGAGGAAGTGGATGATCGCACGCTGCTGCGCAATGCCATGCGCGGCATGCTCAGCGAGCTGGACCCTCACTCGGCCTACCTGGATGCCAACGAGTACCAGAGCCTTCGCGAGTCCACCCAGGGCGAGTTCGGCGGCATCGGCATCGAAGTCGGCACCGAGAATGGTCAACTCATGGTGATCACTCCCATCGACGATACACCGGCCTCCCGCGCGGGCCTGCTGTCGCGGGACATCATCATCGCCATCGATGACACACCCACCGATCACCTCTCCTTGCAGGAAGCCGTCAACCTGATGCGGGGCGAGCCGGGCAGCCAGCTGCGGCTGTCCATTCTGCGCGCGGGCGAAGATAGCCCACGAGATCTTACGCTGACCCGGGAAATCATCCGTAGCGAAAGCGTGCGCCATGAAACCCTGGAGCCTGGCTACGGCTATTTACGTATCAGCCAATTCCAATCACGCACGCCGGAGCAGGCACGCCGCGCCCTCGAGCGCATGGCACGCGAACAGCCGCTCGAAGGCCTGATTCTGGATTTACGTAACAACCCTGGCGGGGTGCTGCAAGCGGCGGTGGGCGTGGCCGACCTCTTTCTGGATAGCGGGCTGATCGTGTATACCGAAGGTCGCCTGTCGGATACCGAGATGTCCTTTTCGGCATCGCCCGATACGCCTGCGCGTGATGTACCGCTCGTGGTGCTGATCAACAGCGGCAGCGCCTCCGCCGCAGAGATCGTGGCGGGTGCGCTTCAGGACCAGCGCCGTGGAGTCATCATGGGCACCGAAAGCTTTGGCAAAGGGTCGGTGCAGCAGATCATGCCGCTAGGCAACGGCGAAGGGCTGAAGCTGACCACGGCGCTGTACTACACGCCCAATGGCCGCTCCATCCAGGCGCAGGGCATCGAGCCGGACGTGGAAGTGGTGCGTGGCCGCCTGGAAGTGGCCGAAAGCCGCCGTGAACTGCGCGAAGCCGACCTGGAAGGGCATCTGGGCAGTCAGAACCAGCCTCGCGAGCGTGCGGCCATGTCGCAGCGGCTGCGCGACGACTATCAGCTCAGCGAAGCGCTCAACCTGTTGAAAGCGCTCAATGTCGTCGACCGGCGCCGCTAACGGCACGTGCTCGGCAGGCGACCTCTTTCACCGGTGGCCTGCCGCATGATGAGCCGCTTGAGCGGCACCCACTGGTTCATGCCACTCATGCCGACATTACGCAGCAGGGTCAGGCCCGGCTGCTGACTGCCAAACAGCCCCTTGAAGCCCTTCATCAGGGCCAGCATGGCCGTATTGTCGAGACGACGGCGGCGTTCGTAGCGCGACAGGATGGTCAGGCTGCCCCAGGGCGAGCCACGCCGCCAGGCAGCAACCACTTCTTCCGCCAACACCGCCGCATCCATCAGCCCAAGGTTCACCCCTTGCCCCGCCAAGGGGTGAATGCTGTGCGCCGCATCCCCCACCAGGGCAAAGTGCTCCTGCACATAGCGGCGGGCGTGGCGTTGTACCAGCGCAAAGCGATAGGCTCGATCAAGCACCGTGACGGCCCCCAGACGCTGATCGAAGGCGCGCCCCAAGTCCTCTCCCAGTGCTTGCGGTGCCAGCGACTCAAGCCGGGCCGCCTGCTCGGGTGGCACGGACCACACAATCGAGCACAGTCGATCATCGCCGTCCACGGTCAACGGCAGGAAAGCCAGCGGGCTGCCGCTTACGAAGGCCTGACGGGCCGTCGCTCCATGGGCGTACTCACAGCGCACGGTGGTGACCACCGCTTCCTGGCCCATGGACTCCTCTGCCACCTCGATGCCCGCCAGTTCGCGCAGCACAGAGCGCGCACCATCGGCCGCCACCAGCAGCGGGGTTTCCAGCTGGCGGCCATCCTCCAACACCAGCCAGCGCCCTTTGGAACTGGTCTGTAGCGCGGAGACGCGCACGCCATTCAGCCGGGTCAACGTCGGCAGGTTGGCCAGCTGTGTATTGAGTGCGGCCAGGGTCACGTCGTTCTCGACGATATGCCCCAGCACGGCGGTGCCCGCCTCGTCCGCCGAAAAGTGGATGTTGCCACTGCCCTCGGCATCCCATACCTGCATGTAACGGTAAGGCGTGATACGCGTCGCCGCCATGGCAGGCCAGGCACCCAGATGGTTCAACAGCCGCTGTGACACCGGCGTCAGGGCGCTGACACGGGGCGCCGGTAGCGCCTGGGCCACCTCTTCCAACTGCAGAGGCTTCTCACGGGCCTCGACCAGCGCGACCTGCATACCGGCCTTGGCCAGCAACCCTGCCACGCTGGCCCCGACCATACCGGCCCCCACTACCACCGCATCGAAACGCGTGACCGTGGTTGCCTGTTCTGCTTGAATCGTCATAGCCAATCCTTAATGTGTCAGCGCCAATGGTGCGCGCTATCGTTCCAGCGCTATCGTTCTAGCCCCATGGCTCGGCGTGCCAACCCCCGGCGCAGCGGTCCCACCAGGTTCAGGCCGATCAACCCGGCACCACGGGCATGGGGCAGCAGTGGCAGCGAAGCACCGAACAGCCGCACCAGGCCGTCGCTGAAACGGATGACGTTGGCACGGTCATCGGCACGGCGGCGCTCGAAAGCCGCCAGGGTTGCCAGACTGCCCAAGGGCTGCTGGTGTTGGGCAGCCTGGGCCAGCGCCTCGACCAGGTCCATCACGGAGCGCAGCGCAAGATTGAAGCCCTGCCCGGCCACGGGGTGCAGCGCGTGCGCAGCATTGCCAAGCACCGCTAGCCCCGGCCTTACCGGCTCTTCGGCTGTCACCAGTGAAAGCGGATAGCAATAACGCTGCCCCAGCCGATTGAAGCGGCCTACCCGGTCGCCGAACGCTTGCTGTAGCTGGCTCAAAAAAGCCTGCTCAGACAGCGCCATGCGCGCCTGCTCACCCCCGCTGGGGTGTGTCCAGACCAGCTCCATGGCCTGACCGGGCAAGGGCAACAGCGCAATGGGGCCGTCTGCGGTGAAGCGCTCGTAGGCGACCCCGTGGTGCGGCTGACTGACCCCCACATGGGCAATCACGGCGGTTTGTTCATAAGAGTGACGGCGACTCTGAATACCCAGCTGCTCTTTCAAGCCCGAACGGCCTCCGTCGGCCAGTAACGTCAGCGTGGCAGTCAGCTCACTGCCATTCGACAGGCGAAGATGATGCCGCCCCCCTGCCTGCGGGGTCAGCGACGTGACCGAGGCGGGGCAGTGCCATTCGATGGGGAGTTGCTGCAATCGACGGTGCAGCACCTGCCCCATCCAGGCGTTGGGAATCACATGCCCCAGCGCCTCGACGCCCAGCTCTTCCGCGCTCAGGCGTGTCGCCCCCAAACGTCCGCGCTCGCTGATATGAATGCGCTGGATGGGCGAGGCCTCAGCCTGCATTTCCTGCCACACGCCCAGTTGGCGAAAGCGCTGGGCGGAGCCCTCGGCAATGGCGCTGGCACGCGCATCGAAGCTGGGCTGCCAAGTGGCCTGGTCGCTCGTGTCGGGCAGTGCCTTGGCCTCGATGATGGCCACGCGCCAACCAAAACGCTCGATCAGAGGTGCGAGGGCGCACCCCAGGCTGGCGCCTACCAGGCCACCACCCACGATCACGATATCGTGAGTGGCAGGCCGCTCACTGGAAGGATCTGTTACCGCTGCGGACACCTGCATTCACCTCTCCTGGCTTGGTTGTTCAGCCCATGCGAATCATCGTAACCCATAACGTAATTTACATAACGACTTCTTCAGCTTTGTCGACTGGTCACTATTTAGCCATCAATTGCTCGATGGCCTCGACCTGCTTGGGAACTCCATCGGTGATCACCTCTCCCCCAAGCGCAGTAACCACAACGTTGTCTTCGATACGAATACCGATCCCACGGTAAGCCGTAGGAATATCGTCATCACAAGGGATATACAGGCCCGGCTCAATGGTTAGTACCATGCCCGGCGCCAGCGGCCTGGGCGTGTTTTCATCGAGTCGATAGGTCCCCACATCGTGGACGTCCAGACCCAGCCAGTGCGACGTGGAGTGCAGATAAAAGCGTCGATAACTTTCGTCATCGATACGTGCCTGCACCTCGCCTTCCAAAAGCCCCAGGTCGATGAGGCCCTTGGTCAAATCGTGCACGACCCCTTGATGAATATCGGCCAGGGTAGCGCCCGGAGCGACGGCGTTCACAGCACGCTCCTGAGCCTCCAGCACCACCTGGTAGAGCGCTCGCTGGGCATCGCTGAAGTGACCGGAGACCGGGAAAGTGCGGGTGATGTCGCCAGCGTAGAGATCGAACTCGGCGCCCGCATCGATCAGCACCAGCGCCCCTGCCTCCAGCAAATCGCTGTTTTCAATATAGTGCAGCACACAGGCGTTGGCGCCGCCGCCCACGATGGTGCTATAAGCGGGACCACTGGCCCCTTGCCACATGAACGCATGCTCCAGCTCGGCCTGAAGCTGATACTCATGCAGCCCTGCCCGGCAGGTGCGCATGGCACGCACATGGGCCTGAGCAGAAATGGCCGCCGCATGGCGCAGCAGGGCGATTTCCCCCGGACTCTTGATCAGCCGCATCTCATGGATGAGTGGGCGGCAATCCAGCCAGCCTTTCAAGGCGGGCTTACCACGGCGCACGCTCGCCTGGGCCTGGGCGAGCGCCTCTTCCAGCAGGCTGATCGCTTCGGGATTGTCCAGCGGCGCGTAGAGCAGTTCGCGGCCATCGAGCAGCCTTGCCAGTTGCACATCGCGCTGGGCGTTCTCGAAGGCCTGGTCGACCCCCAGCTGCTGCTCCACCCCGCCTGCACCCAACCGACGGCCCGTCCAGGCCTCCAGCGTGGGGTCCCGGTCCTGGCAGAACACCACACTGCTGCCTTCGACACGCCCAGGCAGCAGCACCAGCAGGCCGTCGGGCTCTTGCAGGCCCGTGAGGTAGTAAAAGTCGCTCTGCTGACGGAAGCGATATTCGCTATCGTGGGAGCGTGTCACTAACGATGCTCCCGGTATCAGCATGGCCGCGTTCGGCGGCAGCTGGGCCATCAGCGCCTCACGCCGCTGGCGGTACTCGTCAGGCCCAATGGGCGCGGGACGCGGCAATCGCTCAGGCAACATAGTGGCTCCTTGCGTATTCTGAAGAACAGTCAGATATCAGTGGACGGGGGCGTCGACCTGCTCGACCTGGGGCTGGCCCGGGTGCTGCTCGGTATACAGCAGCATGGCCGCCATGCGCGCGTGCTCGGTCAATGCAAACAGGTCGTTCTCGTTGTCCGGGCTATCATCGATATCGGTTTCGATCTGACTCAGCCCCGCCAGATCTTCGATGGCCTCACGCAGGGTCTGCGACCAGCGCTCTCGCAGCGTGTCATCGGCCACCTCTTCGACGACTTCCATGAAGCCCAGCGTCCACTCCTTGAGCCCTTGGGCCTGTTCGGCAAGCGAAAACAGCTCATCCGGCAGCAGCGGCGCGTAATTCAAGTCGCTGGCACTCAAGGCTTCCAGCGTCTGACGTCGCCAGCCCAACAGTCGCTCTGCACTTGCCTGGTCCCGAGGCTGTTCGACACCGAGGCCCAGGCAAACCTCTTCCAGCCACCCTTCGGCACTCACATCACGCAGCGCCAGCAGGCCACATAGGCGCCCATCCAGAAAAGCGGGAGACTGCATGCTCCCGTGCAATAAAAATACATCCGCCACGTCAGAAAAGTCCTGGCGCTCGTCAATCAATGACATGTTTTGTGCTCGCTTTAGCAAAAGTCAGAGTAAGATTCTGCGCAGAGCGCGGCCGGTACGTGCGTTGACCCCGTACGAGCGGCTCTCTTATAGTGAATATCGTCTATCCATCCTATTTATGTGATGTTAACGCATTGGGGCCCTGACTGGCCCGTGCTGGAGTCAATGATGAGTACCGCCAAGCGGCCAACGAAAGAGATCACCCTATTGGGGCGCAGCTATGTCATTGCCTGCGATAACGGTCAGGAGGTGCAGCTGGAGCGCGCAGCTCGCTACCTGGACAGAGCCATGCACGGTATTCACGCCCAGAGCAGCGTGTTGGGCAACGAGCGCATTGCCATCATGGCCGCCTTGAACATTACCCATGAATTGCTGGAAGCGCTGGACGAGCACCGTGCGGGTGAGGCTAACCTGAGCCGCCTCAATGAGCGCCTCGAACGAGCGTTGGCAGGTACTCGCAAGCCAACGGACGCGTAAAGAGAGCCGTTCGGGGCATGGATGCTTTGGCATTGGCAGCGCCTCTGTTAGGATAGGGATGTTCTCTGGAATGCGCGCCAGTCGTTATAGTCCCTCGAGCCTATACGCAGTACCAGGGGGCCAAATGCTAGCCAGACCCGTGTGCATGTCCGTGCGTCGGAAAGCCTGACGGTCTGGCTGCGGCCACCCACCTGAACCAATAGGTTCAGGGCCAGAACGACAGCGGTATTCTGGGGAACACTTCAACATGGCCTGATAGCGATGACGCATACGACGCCCGATGAAAAGCAGGCCCTGCGCCGTGAACTCAAGCGCAGACGCAAGGCGCTGACCGCCAAACAGCAACAGCAGGCGGCCCACTCACTCTGCCAGCGCCTGAGGCATCAGCCCGAAATCAGACGCGCCAAACGCATCAGTCTCTACCTGCCGGTCAATGGCGAAATCGACCCGACACCCCTGATCGCATGGCTTCGCCAGCGACGCACCACGATTTACCTTCCTGTGCTACGCCCTTTCAGCGCCAATAGCCTATGGTTCGTGCGTTACGACCAGCATACCCCCATGGTCAAGAATCGTTTCGGCATTGCCGAACCCTGCCCAAGGTTTGCTGCCCACCGTGGCCATCGGCTACCCGCCTGGGCACTGGATACGCTGATCGTACCGCTGGTCGGGTTCGACCAGCAGGCCAACCGCATGGGCATGGGGGGAGGGTTTTACGACCGTAGCCTGGCCTTCATGCGCAGACCTGGCCCGGCTCCCGCGCTGATTGGGGTGGCTCACGCTTGCCAGCAGGTCGACCAGCTGCCGCTGGAGCCTTGGGATATTCCTCTGACGGCAGTGGTCAGCGATCAAGCTACGGTACGCCCCATAAAAAAGGGCTGATCCATGATCAGCCCTCTTGTTTGATCTTTTGCAGGCTCGCGACGTCGATACCGCTCTAGCCTGCAGACATCGATCAGCTTCCCGATATTGCCTGGGCATAGCCAGTCGCCAAAACCCCAAGTAAAAACACCACGGTTAGCGCCATGACCATATCAGGTTTTCTTCGCCGCATGCCAAATCTCCAACGTCTTTCCAAGTGCCGGTAGCCCTGGGTGCGTCACCAAGGAGTTGCCTTTGGAAAGATGACACACCTCATTATTTGTGGCGATGACTATAGGGCTATAAGGGGGGTAGTGACAACCGCTATTAACACTATTTTCACCCCTTAATTAAACGTTTTAGCTTTTTGAATCTGTTCAGCGGCACTTGGCTGCCTAGTTAGCAAACACTTACATCCAATTACGCCATGAACAGCCGATAGGCCGGGTTGTCGCTCTCCTGCCAGTAACGGTAACCAATGGCGTCCAGGTACTCGGTCACATGGGTGCGATCCTCATTGGGTACCTGCATGCCCACCAGCACACGACCATAAGCAGCCCCGTGGTTGCGATAGTGGAACAGTGAAATATTCCAATCATGGGGCAATTGGGTGAGGAAGTTCATCAAGGCGCCAGGACGTTCCGGAAATTCGAAACGGTAAAGCTCCTCCTCGAAGTGCTCCCGGGGCCGACCGCCGCTGAGATGGCGAATGTGCAGCTTCGCCAGTTCGTTATCGGTCAAGTCTTCGACCTGATACCCGCCTTCGCGCAGCTTGTCGATCACCGCCAGGCGGTCTTCGCCACCTGGCTTGACCTGCACGCCCACAAAGATATGAGCTTCGTTATCATCGGCATAACGATAGCTGAATTCGGTCACCATACGTTTGCCCAGCGTTCGGCAGAACTTCTTGAAGCTGCCAGGCTTTTCGGCAATGGTGACGGCCAGAATGGCTTCGCGCTGCTCGCCCAGCTCCGTCCGCTCGGCAATATGCTGTAGGCGGTCAAAGTTGGTGTTGGCTCCCGAATTGATGCACAGCAGGGTTTCCCCCTCGGCACCGGTCTGCTGCACGTATTTCTTCAGGCCGGCCAACGACAGCGCTCCAGACGTTTCCGCCACGGCACGGGTATCTTCAAAAATGTCCTTGACCGCCGCGCACATCTCATCGGTGTTCACGGTAATGACATCGTCGATCAGGTCACGTACCAGAGAGAAAGGCACGTCGCCAATTTGCGCCACGGCCACGCCTTCTGCAAACACGCCCACCTGCTCCAGCACGACGCGCTCCCCGGCCTCCAGAGCCGCTTTCAGGCAGGCGCTATCCTCGGCCTCGACGCCAATGATCTTGATATCAGGACGCAGGTATTTCACGTAGGCCGCCACCCCGGCGATCAGCCCACCACCGCCTACCGGGATGAAAATCGCATCCAGCCGCCCGCTGTGCTGGCGCAGAATCTCGACCCCGATGGTGCCCTGGCCCGCCACGACGTCGATATCGTCAAACGGTGGAATATAGGTGTAGCCATGCTCCTTGATCAGCTCCTGCGCATGCTCGGCGGCGGCGGCAAAGGCGTCGCCCTTCAGCACCACTTTTGCCCCCCGCGCACGTACCGCCTGCACTTTGATATCCGGCGTGATGCGAGGCATCACGATGACGGCCTTCACGCCCATCAGTTTGGCCGCCATGGCCAAGCCCTGTGCATGGTTGCCCGCCGAGGCAGCAATCACCCCCTTGGCTTTCTGTTCTTCCGTGAGCTGGGCCATCTTGTTGTAGGCCCCACGGATCTTGAACGAAAACACCGGCTGCAAGTCTTCGCGTTTGATCAAAATCTGGTTGTTGAAACGACGCGACAAAAAGGGAGCGGGGGAAATAGGCGTCTCGCAGGCCGCTTCGTAGACACGGGCCTGGAGAATCTTTTTGACGGTTGCTTCGAGCATGCTGATATCCCGGAAAAATGGCGTGACCCTGGCGGGTGCGAACAAAACCTCTATTGGTAGCAGATGACAGCCGCCAACGTCTAGCGGCGTTGCCATCGGCAGCGGGCGTTCAGGCCGTTATACTAAGGACGACTGCCCACCCTGATTGGACTCCATCATGACACAAGACGAACTAAAAGCCGCTGTCGCCGATGCCGCGCTCGATGAAATCGAGCCATATCTCGAAAAAAGCACCGTGCTGGGCATTGGCACCGGCTCCACCGCCAACCTGTTCATTGATCGTTTGGGCGCGTTACGCGACCGCTTCAAAGGCGCTGTGGCCAGCTCTGAGGCCAGCGCAGAGCGCTTGAAAGCACAGGGCATCGAGGTCTTCGAACTCAATCACGTTGGCAACGTCCCCTTTTACATCGACGGTGCCGACGAAGTGAATGCTCACTTGCATATGATCAAAGGTGGGGGTGCCGCACTAACGCGTGAAAAGATCGTCGCCGCCTGCGCCGAGCGCTTCATCTGTATTGCCGATGGCTCGAAATACGTCGCCCAGCTCGGCAACTTTCCCCTGCCGGTAGAAGTGATTCCCATGGCGCGCTCTTATGTGGCCCGCGAGCTGGTCAAACTCGGTGCCGAACCCGTTTACCGTCAGGGCGTCATCACCGACAACGGCAACCAGATCATCGACTGCTTCAACTTCATGATCGACGACCCGGTAGCCATGGAAGCGCGTATCAATGGCATCGTCGGCGTAGTCACCAACGGCCTGTTTGCTGCACGCGGTGCCGATGTATTGCTGCTGGGTAAAGCGGATGGCGTAGAGCGCACGGCCTTACGCTGAGCACTCGCCAAAGCCAGGCACTGGCCAGGACTAATCCCGGGCCAAAGCCAAGCACCGGCCAAGCCCATCCAACGTGCGCCAAAGCGCCCCGCGCTGAGCTTTGATGGCCGCTTGCCCAGCCAGCCCGCGCTGCCTGGCACACTCAGGGTTGGTGATGTGTTCTACCAGAACGCTTGCCAGCGCATCTGGCGTGTCAACCATCGTCAGTGCCTTGGCCGCCAAGAGCGGCTCGGCAACATCGCTGAAGTTTTCCAGTGACGGACCACACAGCACGGGCTTACCTAGTGCGGCGGGCTCCAACACGTTGTGCCCGCCCAGTGGCACCAGACTTCCCCCCACATAGGCGACGCTGCCCGCAGCGTACAGCTTCGCCAACTCGCCCAGCGTATCCCCCAGGTAGACCTGGGTGGCGGGCGTGACGGGCTGTTGCTGGCTTCGACGACTGACCTTGAACCCTTCACGCTCACACTGGGCCGCCACTTCATCAAAGCGCTGTGGATGCCTGGGCACCAGCACTAACAGCGCCGCGGGGAAGCGCGTGAGCAATTGACGATGGGCAGCCAGCAGCAGCGCTTCTTCCCCGTCTCGGGTAGAGCCAGCGACCCACACGGGACGCTGACCCCACGCATTAAGTAAGTACTCACTCTCTTCCAATAGCCTTTCAGGAAAGGCTTGTTCGAACTTCAGCGACCCCACCACGGTGGTCGATTCAGCCGCACAGCCCAGCGCGAGAAAACGCTCGACGTCCTCTGGCGACTTGGCAGCCAGCCACGTCACGTTGGCCAAGGCCCCCTGCATCAGCGGGCGCAAACGCTGGTAGCGGCCAAACGCGCGGGGCGATAGTCGGCCGTTCACTACGGCAACGGGCACCGCCTGCCGATGGCAGGCGTGAAGCAGGTTCGGCCACAGCTCGGTTTCAAACAGGATGGCAAGGTCCGGCTGTACGCGAGCCACAAAACGCCTGGCCGCGCCGGGAAAATCCAACGGCAAAAAACGGTGGGCAAGGCGCGTCTGGTCGGCAGTCTCCTGTTCTGCTATCAACGCCTGTGCCTGTCTGGCGCCGGTAGCCGTCATGGTGGTCAGCAGCAGGCTGTGGCGAGGAAAGCGCGCCAGCAGTCCTTCGATCAGCGGGCGTGCGGCGCGCACTTCCCCCACGGAAGCACAGTGCAGCCAAAGTCGCGGCGCGGGCGGGAGTGGTGCAAGGCGCAGTCCCAGCCGCTGGAGTCGTGAGTACGTGGGGACTTGCTCACGCCAGATGCGCCAGCCAATCAAGGGCGCCAGCCCATACAGCACAGCCGAATAGGCCAGCCGTGGCCAGCGGGGGGCAGTCATCAACTTTCGCGATCCAGAATCGAGCTGATCATTGCCGTGGTGGAAACACCATCCTCGAAGCCCAGCACCTTGACTTCGCCCCCGTTGGCAATCACGGCGCTGCCGCCAGCAATGTCTTCGGGGCGGTAGTCGCCGCCTTTGACCAGAATATCCGGCAGTACTTGCTCGATCAGGGCGGCAGGCGTGTCGTCACTGAACGGCACCACCCAATCCACCGCGCCGAGCCCCGCCAGCACCTGCATCCGTCGGTTCAACGGGTTGATGGGGCGCTTCGGCCCTTTCAACCGGCCAATGGACGCATCATCGTTCACCGCCACGACCAGCCGGTCACCCAGGCGCTTGGCCTGTTCCAGGTAGGCCACATGGCCTGCGTGGAGAATATCGAAGCAGCCATTGGTCATCACCACCCGCTCACCGCGCAGCTGCGCAGCGCGAACGGCATCGACCAGAGGCGCTGGCTCGATCACGCCGAACTCGGCCAGCTTGTCGCCATGCAGCGCGGTGTAAAGCTCGGCAATGGAGAGCGTTGCGGTACCCGGCTTGGCCACCACCAGGCCCGCGCCCAGATTGGCCAGCATCATGGCTTCCGGCAGCGCATGTTTAGCGGCCAGGGCCAGGCCCATCAGGCCAATCACGGTATCGCCGGCCCCCGTGACATCGAACACTTCCTGGGCACGGGTGGGCAGGTGCAGCGGTGCATGGCCTTCACGGATCAGCGTCATGCCCTTCTCGCTGCGGGTAATCAGCAGCGCTTCCAGTGCCAGCTCGGCACGCAGCGCTTCGCCACGCTCGGCCAGGATAGCGTCGGTGGCGCAGGGGCCCGCCACGGCCTCGAACTCGGCCAGATTAGGAGTGATCAGGCTGGCTCCCCGGTACCTGGTGAAATCCTGACCCTTGGGGTCGATCAGTACCCGCTTGCCGTGCTGGCGAGCCATCTCGATCAGCCGCTCGACCTGATTCAACGTGCCCTTGCCGTAATCCGACAGGATCACCACGTCGCATTCGGGCAGCGCCTGTTCCACTTGTGCCAGCAGGGCGCTGGTGTCCACGCTATCGAGGCGCTGCTCGAAATCCAGGCGCAGCAGCTGCTGGTTACGGCTCATTACACGCAGCTTGGTAATCGTTGGGACATCAGGGCTGCGCTGGAAGTAAGTGCTTACATTGGCTGCCGCCAGGCGCTTGGTGAGCAGCTCGGCATTGTCATCCTCTCCCACCAGGCCCGCCAGCGCGGCGTGCCCACCCAATGACGCCACGTTGAGCGCCACATTGGCCGCGCCGCCGGGGCGGTCATCAGCATCTTCCACGCGTACCACGGGCACCGGGGCTTCCGGTGAGATACGCGAGGTGCCGCCATGCCAGTAGCGGTCGAGCATGACATCCCCGACCACCAGTACGCGGGCATGTTCCAGGGCGGTTAGATCAACTTTCATCCGAGAGTCCTGTTGTGGTGTGCGCTGCGCTATGCGCCAGCAGCGCGTCTAACTTGGCAATGACGTCGTCCGCCTTGATCAGGTCCATGGCATCGGCATGCCGCACCCGCTGCCCCCAGCTCACTTCGTCCACCGATTTATGCAGATAGGTGCGTACCGCATCGGGATACGCATTGACGGCAAAATCGCGCCACAGATAGGGCGCAGCCCGCTGGGGGTTGGTGGTGGCATAGAGGCCAAGCGTCGGCGTACCCATGGCATTGCCCATATGCGCAGGACCCGTATCCGGGGCAATCACCGCGCGAGCGTTATCGATCAGCGCCAGCACGCCCTTCAGCGAGGTGCCGCCGATGGCATTGATGACGCTCCCCGGCTGGCAGAGCGCCTCGATATGGTCGCCCATTTCACGCTCCAGGGGGCTGCCGCCCCCCGTGAGCACGCTCTTGAGACCATGCTGTACCCAGGCGTGTTCAATCACGCTGGCATACCCTTCCACGGACCAGTTGCGAAAATTGCGCAAGCGCGCATTGCTACAGGGATTGATCACCAAATAAGGCGTGTCGCCACTGATTGCCCGGGCTTCCTCGTAGGCAACGGCAGGCACCGCGAGATTCCACTCCAGACGCTCGTCTTCGACGCCCAGCAGACGCGCAAAATCCATGAACGACTCCAGCACATGGGCGTTCTCGTGGGGGGCTAGCTGGTGCTGGGTGAACCAGTGCTGGGCGTCCTTGGCACGGGCCTTGTCATACCCTACCCGGACGCTGGCTTTGAGACCGAGCGAGAGCACACTGGCACGAATGGCCTGCTGCATATGCAGCAGCACGTCGAAGCGGGTATCAGCCAGCTCACGCCAGAGGGCCCGCATGCCGGCAAGCCCGGTCGCTTTGTCGTACACGATGAACTCGACCCCGGAAAGCCCGGCCAGTAAACTGTGCTCCCCCTTGCCGATAATCCAGGTAATGCGCGCATGCGGCCACTGGCGCTGCAACGCTCGCACCGTGGGCACGAGATTGCACACGTCTCCCAACGCGGAGAGGCGCAAAATGGCAATATGGTTTGGTTGAGCAGGCAGAGAGGGCTTCATGCGCTTAGCGGCACTCCAGCAGAAAAATGGGCTGATTTTACATGATGCAGACAGTTTAAGTGACGCCTGCGCATCACACCAACTGTCCTCCCCGACTCTCCCACTGAGCACGGCGCTGTTCGAGGCAGATTACTGGCAATCGCGAGGCCTGGTAGTCGGCGAAGCACCCGGCCGTGGCAGCAGCCTGTTCCTGCAAGCACGCGACCATGAGCAGTGGGTGCTGCGCCCTTACCAGCGCGGCGGGCTCATCGCCAAGGTCAACAAGCAGCGCTATGTCTGGCTGGGGGCAGAGCGCACACGAGCGTTTCGTGAAGTGCGCTTGACCGCCGCGCTGTATGAGCAAGGGCTTCCCGTGCCTCGCCCAGTGGCCTGCTGCGTCACTCGGTTCGGGTTGACCTATGAGGCGGCCCTGCTGACCGTACGCATCCCGGGCGCCCGAGCGCTCGCCTCCTTACTGAGCGCCGAAGAGGCAGACGAGGCGCTGTTGATGCGCGTAGGCGCCATGATCAAGCGGTTTCACCAGGCAGGGTTCGATCATGTGGATCTCAACGCCCGCAATATTCTGGTGGATGAGGCAGGCAAGCCCTGGCTCATCGATCTCGACCGCTGCCGACTGCGCCCGCCGGGCAAATGGCAAGCGGGCAACCTGCAGCGGCTGGAGCGGTCTGTGGCGAAGTTTGCCAGTGCACGCCCGCACACTCACATCGTGGCGGGCTATCACTCGGACAGTTGATATTCGCGCAGCAGTTTTTTCGCGTGCACGTCGAGCGCCATATGCGCGACCACCCATCGACGCGCCTCTTCACCCAGCACCCGTCTGGTCTCCGGCGCATCGATCAGTTCTTTCAGGGCAACGGACCACTCTTCAGCCGATAGCGGGTCGGCCAGGCGACCTCTTTGCTGGTCTATCAATTCAGGGATAGCACCACTATTGGCCCCCACGACAGCACATTGGGCAGCCATGGCCTCGATGACGGTCAGCCCAAAGGCTTCATTACGCGAAGGGATACACGCAATATCGATGGCCTGGAGCAGCGCGGGTAAGTCCTGGCGAAATCCGAGAAAGTGGACGCGCTCTTGCAAACCAAGCGCTGCGACCTTTTGCTTGATCGCCGCTACAAATGATTCGTCAGCCCCTTCATCGGCAGTGACACCGCCAATGATCAAGCCATACCACAACGCTTGGCGATCCAACGATGCCAATGCCTCCAGCCACACCTCATGCCCTTTGCCGGGCGTCAGACGTCCTGGCAGTGCAATCAAACATCCCTCCTCAGGAAGGCCGAGCGCTGATTTGGCGTGCACCGCCCCTTGGTAGGCATCCACGTTCACGCCCAGCCCAAGGCAGTGAAGGCGCGCCTCCGAGACGGGCAATGCCTGCTTGTTGCGTCGATAGGTCGCCTGACTGATCGAAAAGACTTTTGTTACCCGCGAATAGGCCAAACGGTGATACACACCTTTCTTGGGGCGCGTCACTCCCATATGCTCGGTAAAAAACAGCTTCAAGCGAGGACGAAAGAGGCTGAGCAGTGCCGCAACACGCAGGTCACTCGACTTATGGCAGTGCACGATATCGATACGATGCCGGTCTATATAACCCAGCAACGCAGGTAGCGAAAGGAGTGCTCGAGCGGTACTCGGCACCGTGAACACGCTTGCTCCTGCGCCCTCCATACTGCTGGCGACACGCGACCCGGCGATGGCAAGGCCATGGTTCACCACCCCCAGGCGCTGCAATTCAGGCATAATGCGCGACGGGTACATCTCCAGTCCGCCCCACCCTTTCGACATACAGACCTGCATAATATGGTGAACCACTGATACCTCTCTGCCATGACGTTGACACGGTTGACCATTATCACCCCAGGAGCCTTCATGAATCATCCCCAGACTGCGCAACCTCGCATTTTAGTGGTCCGCAACGACAAGATTGGAGATTTCATGCTGGCTTGGCCCGCCCTGGCCTGCTTGAAACAGGCATCTCCTACACCCCACGTCACCGTGCTGGTTCCTGCCTATACCGCCCCCTTGGCCAACGCGTGCCCATGGGTGGACGAGGTCATTATCGACCCCGGTAGCCAGGCCGATAAAGCGGCGCAGCAAGCGCTATTGTTTCACGTGAAACAATCGAAATTCGATGCCCTGCTAACGCTGTTCTCGACGCCACGCATTGGTTGGCTTGGCATGAGAGCAGGCATTGCACTGCGTGTTGCCCCCGCGACCAAGTGGGCGCAGGTGTTCTATAACGTGCGGGTACGCCAACGCCGCTCGCAGTCAGCAAAGCCGGAGTACCAGTACAACGTCGATCTGGCCTGTGAGCTGCTGGCACGCCTTTCGCTGAAACTCTCTACCCTGCCTTCACCACCCTTCTGGCCGCTGGATGACGCACTGCGCCATGCACAGCGCCAAGCGTTGATAAACGATACGTCAGAGCGCGTGGTGGTCGTTCATCCTGGCAGCGGCGGCTCGGCGGTGAATCTATCGGTGGCACAGTACGCCGAGTTGATTACTCACGTTCACCAACAGTGCCAGCACTTGCCACTACGCTGGCTGATCAGCGCTGGCCCTAGTGAGCAGCCTCAGGCACAAGAGTTGAGGGAGCAGCTAGCCAAACAGGGTGTTGAAGCAGACCACTTCCCCGACACCGCAGGTGTCGATGACTTTGCCCTGCAGCTTGGCGGAGCGGATATGCTGATTGCTGGCTCGACCGGCCCGCTGCATATCGCAGGCTGCCTGGACATCGCCACGGCAGGCTTTTATCCCGCCAAGCGCTCAGCCACGCCGCTGCGCTGGCAAACTTGCAACCGGGCGGAAAAGCGCCTGGCGTTTAGCCCGCCTTCAGGCGCTGACACACAGGACATGACTGCCATCGATCTCGACGCGGCAGCCCACCAGATCTCAGCGCTGCTTCTCGGCGGTTTGGGTACGCACCCATAGATCGGCGTACTTGGCGAACGTGGAATGCGCAGAGAGCAGAGCCAGCAGCAGCCCCTGCTTGCCATCCTTGAACCCGGCTTTGAGCACGTACATCTTGAGAAAGCAGGCCAGACCATGGCGAATGCCTTGCCATAGCGTGGCCGTTTTGCCCTGCGCAGCCCGCTGCTCTGCCCAGGCCTGGGCATAGTGGGCGGATTTCTCCAGATAGTGGCGCAGATCACGGTAGGTGTAGTGCAGCAGGTCGCCGGATAGTGGCTTTTCGGCAAGGCCTGCGTCGACGATCAGCTTCTCGTGCACCAGCGCTGCATTATAGCCCGCCTGGCCTTTCGGGTAGAGACGCAGCACCCGGTCTGGGTACCAGCCCGAGTGGCGAATGAAACGGCCAAAACACCAGGAGAGCCGACTGACGCTATATGCAGCGGGAGGCTGCTGAATGGCCTCTTGAATGCTGTCACGCAATTCAGGGGACACGCGCTCATCGGCGTCGACCATCAAAATCCAGTCACTGCTTACCAGGGCTTCTGCTCGCTGGCGCTGAATGCCAAACCCCTGCCAGTCGGCATTCACATGGACCTTGTCCGTGAACGCGCGGGCAATCTCGCAGGTAGCATCCTGGCTGCCCGCATCCAGCACGACGATTTCATCGGCCCAAGTGAGCGTTTCGAGGCATTCACGCAAATGGTGGGCTTCGTTTTTGACGATCAACACAGCAGCAAGAGTCACAGTTCACCTATCCCAGCGAATTTATACCAACGAATCTATAGCAACGAATTTATAACAACGAGATGAGCGATCCATTCGCTCATGCTTCATGGCCAGTTTCATTGCATGCTACCACGACCATGAACGTCGAGATTTGGTAAGCTAACAGGCTCATTCAGCAAGCGACGAAAAGGGACATGGCATGCTCGCTTCCAAGTCACCCCCCCTGACTCCCTGGCTACCGCTGGTCGTGATTGGCGCGAGCCTGGGCTATGCCGTTACTGTCTTGACGCGCTTGCCCTGGTGGACGCTTTTCATCACCGCCACCGTGTGGATGCTGGTAGGCCTCAAGCTGCGCTGGGGTGCTCCCTTGAATGCCCGCTACCGCCCCGTCTGGCCATGGTCGCTGCTACCGCTGAGCCTGTTTGGCATTTACGTCTACCTGGTCGACAGCTTTGGCAGTGTGGACCTGGGCGCGGTATTTTTCCATCTGCAAGCGGGCATGGCCGACCATGGCGGTGGAGGCAAAATGGTCATGGCAGTGGTATATACGCTGGTCGTGCTCGCCATGCTGATCTCCGTCCTATATATCGCCCGTCACGACCAGCGCTGGCGTCTGACCGAACGCTTTTTTGCCATTGCCTTGTTAGCCGGAAACCCGCTGCTATACGGGCTGGGGCAACGCAGTGCCGCCATCGTCACCGACGATGGGGCCTGGCTGGATCGACGCTACGTTCAGCCGCCGCTGGAAGACCAGCCCGGTGCTCCTAACTTGCTGCTCCTCTACCTGGAAAGCATCGAGCGTACCTATCGTCACGACATATTCGGCAATGCCTATGATGACCTTGACGCACTGGGGGCGCGTGGCGTCGTTTTCGAAGGCGTGCAGCAAATGGACAACACCGGCTGGACCATGGCCGGGATGATCGCCAGCCAGTGCGGCGTGCCCCTGATGCCCGCTGGCCTGTTGCATGACAGCCAGTTCGAACCCCTTTCTCAGGTCGTGCCTGGCGTAGACTGCCTGGGCGATATTCTTGCGGGTCAAGGTTACCGGCTCAGCTATCTGGGTGGCGCCAGTACGCAGTTTGCGGGTAAAGGTCTCTTTTACAGAGGGCATCAGTTCGACACGGTCAAGGGCAAGGAGGATTTCATCACGGACATGGACGACCCCGAGTATCTCAATAGCTGGGGCCTCTATGACGATACCCTCTACGACTTCACCGTCGACGAAATACGTCGCTTGAACCGTGAAGACGATGGCCCCTGGGCAGTGGTCAACCTGAGCATCGCGGGCCATGCACCCAACGGCTTTCCCGCCCAGCGCTGCCGGGACCGCCAAGGGGCCTTCGATGGCCAGGACATTCTTTACTCCGTGGAGTGTTCGGCCTGGCTGGCCCGCGATCTGATCGAACGCCTGGAAGCAGAAAACCTGCTGGAGAATACGCTGGTGGTGGTGCTCAGCGACCACCTGACCATGCGCGTGTCGGTATGGGACCAACTGACGGCGCTGGATCGAGATAACACCTTTATCATGCTAGGCGACAGGGTGGTGCCCCAGCGTATACGCCGCGAAGCTACCATGCTGGACGTGTTTCCCACCATACTGGACGCCATGGGATTGCCGCTACACGAGGGCCGTGCAGGCCTTGGCACCTCCCTGCTGGGCCGCCGCGCGACCCTGGCGGAAACCCACGGGCTGAGTACGCTCAATGCTCGCCTGCGCGAAGAAACGGCCCTCCAGCACCGGCTATGGGAAGGACTCGCTCCTCAGCGCAGAGAGACCGAGGAGAGTTCCTCGGCGCAGGTCATGGAGACCCCGGCCGATCAAGCCGAAGAAGTCGAGATCCTTCACTGACAGCTGCCTTGGCAGCCCCCTCACGGCAGGCCGACGCAGATCGACTGATAGACGCGCTCGACGGACAAGTCATTGAGACAGTTGGTATGACCCAACGGGCAAACCCGTTCGAAGCATGGCGAGCAGGAGAGCCCCAGGTAGTGAATGGACGCCTGTTCGGTGAGGGGCGGCGTATAGGCAGGAGACGACGATCCATACAGCGCCTGAATACGTACCCCAACCGCTGCCGCTACGTGCATCAGGCCAGAATCATTGGTCACTACCTGGCAGCAATCGGCCAGCAGATCGACGGCGTCGGCCAGCTGGGTTTTCCCGCACAGATTGTGCGCATGCGACAACCCCTTCACGATCGCCTGCCCTGCCTCATGGTCCTTTGCTCCGCCCAGCACGCGCACCTCGAAACCGTCCTGGGTGAGCTTCGCCGCCAACTGGTGAAAGTAGGCCAGCGGCCACTGCTTGGCCGGCCCATACTCAGCGCCTGGCATCATGCCGATTGCTGGGCGGGAAGAGAGCGCGAGGCTCAACCGCAGATTCACCAGGTTGTCACGGTCAATGGTGAGCCTGGGCTTGGGAATGGCAAACTGGCCAGTTTGCGCCTCTGAAACGGGTAGTCCCAGCGAGACAAAGCGCTTGACGGTCTGATCCAGCACCTGTTTATCCAGCTTGCGGCGCTCTTTCAGCAGCCCGTAGCGATGCTCCCCCAGGAACCCTACCCGCTCAGGGATCCGTGCCATGAAAGGCACCAGCGCCGCCTTCCAAGAGCGCGGCAGCACAATGGCGCGGTCAAAGCGGCCCCGCAACCGAGCGGCCAGCTCCCGCCGACTCGCCAGGCCAAATTCACCATGGCCGACCTCCAGTGGCAACACCTCATCGACTTCGGGCATGCGCTCGAGAATCGGCTGCGACCAGGCCGGGGCCACCACGCCCAGCGTGGCCCCCGGGGTGCGCGCCTTCAAGGTCATGAACAGGCTTTGCGCCATGACCATATCGCCGACCCAGGAGGGGCCGACCACCAGAAGCCGCTTGGCAGAGTTAGCCATTCAGCCACTCCAGATAAGCCTTGACCCCCTGAGCCACCGTCTTGAACTCGACATCACATCCCGCTGCTCGCAGGTGGCCGATGTCCGCACGGGTATAGCTCTGGTAGCGCCCCTTCAGCTCCTGGGGGAACGGGATATAGTCGATTTCGCCCTGACCATAGAAATCGATCACCGCTTCACCAATCGCCTTGAAAGGTTCGGCACGGCCCGTACCCAGGTTGAAGATGCCCGACGCGCTGGGGTTGTCCAGGAACCAAAGGTTCACGTCGACCACATCGCCGACGTAGACAAAGTCGCGACTCTGCATGCCCGCCTCATAGCCGCCGTAGGCACCGAACAGTTTCAGCGTTTCGCCGTTACGGATCTGGAGATGGTTGTGGTATGCCACGCTCGCCATCTTGCCCTTGTGTTGCTCTCGAGGGCCGTAGACGTTGAAGTAGCGGAAACCTACTACCTGGGTAGTCAGCTCGTTCCAGCGCGAACGCACGTGCTGATCGAACAGCAGCTTGGAGTAGCCATAGACGTTGAGCGGTTTCTCGTGCTCAGGGGCTTCCTTGAACACGTCGCTGCCGCCGTAGGTGGCCGCTGACGAAGCGTACAGAAACGGAATGCCCAGCTTCTCGCAGTAGTTGAGCAGCACCTTGGAGTACTCGAAGTTGTTCTCCATCATGTAGTGGCCGTCCCACTCCGTGGTATCCGAGCAGGCACCCTCATGGAAAATCGCATCGATGGTCGGCAGGTCCACCGTTTCACCGCGCAGCGCGGCTTTCACCCGGGCAATGAAATCATCCTTGTCCAGGTAGTCGGCGAGCGTGCAGTCCGCCAGGTTGACGAATTTGGTGCCATCGCGCAGGTCGTCGACCACCATCACATCGTCACGGCCACGAGCATTTAGCGCTTTGACAATATTGGCGCCGATAAACCCGGCGCCGCCTGTTACCACGATCATCTCGTTCTCCTTATCAAAAGCGGCTGTTTTGCTAACGTGCCTATAACCCATCTGCCTGTAATTGTATACTTGACGGCTTATGAATTCATGGCCAACGGTGCTTTCCGCGATGAGTGTCTCGACAAACCAATCGACACCCGATGTGTCGACCTTTCAAGGCTTGATCCTTGCTCTGCAACAGTACTGGGCAGAACAGGGCTGTGTGATTCTCCAGCCCCTCGATATGGAAGTCGGCGCGGGCACCTTCCACCCCGCCACCTTCCTGCGGGCGATTGGCCCCGAAACCTGGAACGCTGCCTATGTGCAGCCTTCCCGCCGCCCCACCGACGGCCGCTACGGCGAAAATCCCAATCGCCTGCAGCACTACTACCAGTTTCAGGTGGTGATGAAGCCCTCCCCCAGCAATCTTCAGGACCTGTACCTGGGGTCATTGAAGCGCCTGGGCCTCGACCCTCTGGTTCACGACGTTCGCTTCGTGGAAGACAACTGGGAATCCCCCACGCTCGGGGCCTGGGGCCTGGGCTGGGAAGTATGGCTCAACGGCATGGAAGTCACCCAGTTCACCTACTTCCAGCAGGCGGGCGGCATCGAATGCTACCCCGTTACCGGCGAGCTGACCTACGGCCTCGAGCGTATCGCCATGTACCTGCAAAACGTCGATAGCGTTTACGATCTGGTCTGGGCCATTGCGCCGGACGGCAGCAAGGTCAGCTACGGCGATGTTTACCTGCAAAACGAGCGGGAGCAGTCCGCCTACAACTTCGAGCACGCCGACGTCGACCAGCTCTTTGCTGCCTTCGACCATCAGGAGAAAGAGTGCAGCAAACTGCTGGCCGCCAGTCTGCCGCTACCCGCCTACGAGCAAGTGCTCAAGGCGTCGCACACCTTCAACCTGTTGGATGCGCGCCATGCCATTTCGGTCACCGAACGTCAACGCTTCATCCTGCGCGTGCGCACCATGGCCCGTGACGTGGCGACCGCCTACTTCGAATCACGCAAAGCAGCAGGGTTCCCCATGGCGCCCGAAGCCCTGCGCCGCGAACTGCTAGCCGACCAGGGAGACGCATAATGGCCGCTGATACGCTTTTACTGGAACTGGGTGCCGAGGAGCTGCCGCCTACCGCCCTGGACGCGCTCTCTGATGCGTTTGCTGCGGGTATTGAAAAAGGTCTGCAGGAAGCAGAAGTTCCGTTTCAGTCCGTCACTGCCTATGCAACACCGCGTCGCCTGGCCGTCCAGGTATCGGGGTTGGCCGACAAGCAGCCGGATCGTGAAGTGGAGCGCCGCGGTCCCGCGCTGGCTGCCGCGTTCAAGGATGGCGTGCCCACCAAGGCCGCCGAAGGCTTTGCGCGGTCCTGTGGCGTCAGCGTGGATGAGCTGATTCACCTGGAAACCGATAAAGGCACCTGGCTGGGCTTCCAGGAGCAGCAGCAAGGTGAGCGTGTCCAGGCGCTACTGCCAGAGATGATTCGCAAGACGCTTCAATCGCTGCCGGTGCCCAAGAACATGCGCTGGGGCGCGTCTCGAGTGGAGTTCTCCCGCCCAGTACACTGGCTGGTCGCCCTGTATGGCAAGGAAGTGATTGCCGCAGAAGCACTAGGCCTGCAGGCCAGCCGCACCACCTACGGTCATCGCTTCCACGCCCCGGATGCGATCCAGCTCGAACACGCCGACGATTATCTGGCAGCACTGGAAAACGCCTACGTGCTGGCCGACCGTCAGCAGCGCCGCGAGCGTATTCGTGAACAGGTGCTGGCCGAGGCAGAAGTTCAGGAAGCCAACGCGGTCATCGATGAAGACCTGCTGGTCGAGGTCAGCGGTTTGGTCGAGTGGCCCGTGGCATTGACCGGCAGCTTCGATGAGCGCTTTTTGGACGTGCCCGCCGAGTGCCTGATCTCCTCCATGAAGGCCAACCAGAAATACTTCCACCTGCTGGATGACCACGGCAAGCTCAAGCCGCTGTTCATCACCATTTCCAACATCGAAAGCCAGGACCCTGATCAGGTCATTGCCGGCAATGAGAAGGTCATCCGTCCTCGCCTCGCGGATGCTGCGTTCTTCTACGATACCGACCGCAAAAAAACGCTGGCATCGCGCATTCCTCAGCTGGAAAGCGTCGTGTTTCAGCAGCAGCTCGGCACGCTGGCAGACAAGGCACGCCGCAGCACGGCCATTGCTACCTTCATCGCCGAGCGCATCCAGGGGGATGTCGCCCACGCTCAGCGTGCCGTGGCACTGGCCAAATGCGACCTGGTCACTGAGATGGTACTCGAGTTCCCCGAGCTGCAAGGCATCATGGGCCGCTACTACGCCGAGCAGGATGGCGAGCCTGCCGAAGTAGCCCAGGCACTGGAAGAGCAGTACCTGCCGCGCTTTGCCAGCGACGCCATCCCCGCCAGCCTGACTGGCCAGGCACTGGCCCTGGCAGACCGCCTGGATACGCTGGTGGGCATCTTCGGCATCGGCCAGCGCCCCACGGGCGCCAAGGACCCCTTTGCCCTGCGCCGCGCGTCCATTGGTGTGCTGAATATCCTGGTAAAAGGCGAGCTGAACCTCGACTTGCGTGAACTGCTGCAGGTCGCCGTCGACCAGCACCAGCAACTGCCCAAAGCCGAAGGACTGGTAGAGGAAGTGCTGACCTACATGCTCGACCGCTTCCGCGCCTGGGGGCAGGACGAAGGCATTACCGCCGATATGTACCTGGCCGTGCGTGCGCGTCCCGTCAGCAAGCCGCTGGACTTTGCGCGTCGGTTACGTGCCGTCAAAGCCTTTGCCCAGCGTGAGGAAGCCACCGCTCTGGCGGCTGCCAACAAGCGTGTCTCCAATATCCTGAGCAAGCAGGCGCACGATGGCAGCACGCAAGTCGATACCACACTGCTTCAGGAGAGCCCCGAGCAGACACTGGCGAAGGCCGTCATCCACTGTCAGCAGCAGGTAGCTCCGCTATTTGCCGCCGGTGAGTACCAACAGGCCCTGGACACCCTGGCAACGCTGCGTGAGCCGGTCGATACGTTCTTCGATCAGGTCATGGTCATGGCCGATGACGAGGCCGTGCGTCGCAACCGCCTTGCTCTGCTCGCCAGCCTGCAGGCGCTTTTCCTGGAAGTCGCGGATATTTCTCAGCTACCCCAGTAAGCCTCTACTCGTAAGCGCATGCAACCCGGCCCTGGTGGCCGGGTTTTTTGTTGAATGTATTCAACGAAGCTTTTGTTTCACGTGAAACATCAAGATAAAATTAATGAAACATTTCAATTGCCGCTGCGTCTGATATACCGGGCGGCCACGCACTTACGCCGTCAAGGGAGTTGGCCATGTACGATATGTTTCTTTTCGATACTCTGCCTCAGCAGCAGTCCAATATGGCATCCTATGAGCTGGCAGGGCGAAAGGTCTGGCTGAAAAAAGCGGCTAAACGGAACTCACGGCTGGCTTACCTGCCGCTGACCTTGATGGCGCGCTGGCTGAACATCGAAGCACTCAAACCAGTGCCCAACCTGGGCGGCCAAGAGAGCGTGGCGCTGGAAGCCAGTCGTATTAAAGCGCTGTCTGCCGCAGGCATCGCCGTACCGACCATTCTGGCAGAAACCCCCGACGCCCTTTTGCTGGCCGATGCAGGCAGTGAGGATGAGCCTGCAGCCACGCTGCTGGATAAATTGACCCAGGCGCAAACACCGGAAGAAATCGACCAACTGTTAAACCTCGGTATTTCAGCGCTCAATGATGTGCATGAGCGCAGCTGCTACCTTAGCGAGGCTTTTGCACGCAACATTCTGGTCAACAAGGATGGGGTCGTGTTCATCGATTTCGAAACGGACCCAGGCCAGGTACACGAACTCACCGACTGCATGGTGCGCGATTGGCACTGTTTCATCTTTTCTCTCTATGGCAAGCTGAGCAAACGACCACTTCATCGTGAACGCCTGACCGCAGCCCTGATGGACGGCCTGCAGGCCACCCGGGACGATGTACGCGAACGCTTTCTGGCAACCTTGCCGCGCCTGCAGCATCTCCAGAAAATCCCTTTCCAGCGCTTTGGCAGCGATGGCAAGAAAATTGCCCATACCCTGCATGCCCTCGCGCTACTGAATCAGCACCTACGCAGTAAATAGGACTTTCATGCCTTCGATGACTTCTTTGATGCCAGAACGGCTCGTGATTCTTGACCGGGATGGCGTCATCAATCACGACTCGGATGACTACATCAAGTCCCTGGTGGAGTGGGTGCCCTACCCTGCTTCCATTACGGCCATCGCGCGGCTTTCACAGGCTGGCTTTACGGTGGCGGTAGCCACCAACCAATCAGGCATTGCACGGGGCTATTACGATGAAGCCACCCTGTCAGCCATGCACCATCACATGAGCACCTTGGTAGAAGCCGAAGGTGGCCAGATTGCGCACATCGCATATTGCCCCCATGGGCCGCAAGATGACTGCACCTGCCGAAAACCGTTGCCCGGCCTACTGACGCAAATACAGCAGGCACTTGGCCTGGATCACCTAGGGGGTAGCTGGATGGTAGGTGACAGCCTGCGAGATCTGCAGGCCGGAGAGGCGGCAGGTTGCCAAAGTGTGCTGGTAAAGACAGGCAAAGGTGAGAGAACGCTAGCCAAAAGTGTGGGCCTGGAACACACGCTGGTCGTCAATGACCTTGCCGAATTCGTTGACCAGTTGTTAGCCGGTGCACTGGATACTCACCCACGGCGTGGCTGAAGGTGAGTTAAGCGCCAAACCTGACCACATGCCAGGCTCTTATATATAGCCTCATACAAAAAAGCCGCAGAGGGCGATGCCCACTGCGGCTTTTCTTATTCAATGTTTCACGTGAAACATCTTTCATTAACGACCGCTAGCTAATGGAGTACAGCGCTATACGTCGAGATTCGCCACCAGAGCGTTGGTTTCGATAAAGTCACGGCGTGGCTCTACTTCATCGCCCATCAAGGTGTTGAACATCATATCGGCGGCAACGGCGTCTTCAATGGTCACGCGCAGCATGCGGCGACTATCAGGGTCCATAGTGGTTTCCCAGAGCTGATCCGGGTTCATTTCACCCAGCCCTTTATAGCGCTGCACTGACAGGCCACGCTGGCCCTCGTGCATCAACCAGGCCAGCACATCAGAGAAGTGACTAACCGGCTTTTGACGCTCGCCACGGGCAATATAGGCGCCCTCTTCCAACAACCCGTTAAGCGTTTGCCCAAGCCCTGAAATCGCGCGATAGTCGGCACTCTCGAAGAAATCCAGCCCCCACACATAATCGGTCGTCACGCCATGAGCAATCAGTGACACTGCGGGAAGGTGCAGGCCACGCTCGGTGTCTTCCTGAAGATGGAACTGATAACGCGGGCCGCCCTCATACGCCACTTTGTCATCCATGGCTTTCTGAAGCTCGGCAATCCAGTTCTGCATGGTACCGCGATCTTTGAGGCTGGCTTCCCCTTGCAGTGCAGTGGCATGTACTGCCTGCTTCAATACCTCAATGGGGTAAACACGTGCCAGGCGATCAATCCGCTTCATGACATTGCGGTACTGATTCACCAGGGCCTCGAGCTGCGAGCCTGCGATGCCCGGTGCATCGGCATTCACATGGAGCCCTGCACCATCCAGTGCCGTCGTGGTCAGGTAGTCCACCATGGCCTGCTCGTCTTTCAGGTAGAGCTCCTGCTTGCCACGCTTGATCTTGTACAACGGTGGCTGCGCGATAAAGATATGGCCCCGCTCGATCAGCTCGGGCATCTGGCGGAAGAAGAACGTCAGCAGCAGCGTACGAATATGCGAACCATCCACGTCGGCGTCCGTCATGATGATGACCGAGTGGTAGCGCAGCTTGTCAGGGTTGAACTCTTCGCGGCCGATACCGCATCCCAATGCCGTGATCAGCGTGCCTACCTCGGCGGAAGAGAGCATCTTGTCGAAGCGTGCCTTCTCGACGTTTAGAATCTTGCCCTTCAATGGCAGGATGGCCTGGGTACGACGGTCACGACCCTGCTTGGCACTGCCGCCGGCCGAGTCACCCTCCACCAGGTAAAGTTCTGACTGGCTGGGGTCTTTCTCCTGACAATCAGCCAGCTTGCCGGGCAAGCCAGCAATGTCCAGAGCCCCCTTACGACGCGTCATGTCACGCGCTTTGCGGGCAGCTTCACGGGCTCGCGCCGCGTCGATCATCTTGTTGACGATCGACTTGGCTTCATTGGGCTTTTCGATCAGGTAGTCTGCGAACAGGCGACCCATCTCCTGCTCTACCGCCGTTTTCACTTCGGAAGAAACCAGCTTGTCCTTGGTCTGCGAGGAGAATTTAGGGTCCGGTACCTTCACCGAAATGATGGCCGTCAAACCTTCACGAGCGTCATCACCGGAGGTATTGACCTTCGATTTCTTGAGCAGATTTTCAGCTTCGATGTAATGGTTCAATGTCCGCGTGAGCGCTGCCCGAAACCCTGCCAGGTGAGTACCACCATCCCGTTGGGGAATGTTGTTGGTGTAGCAGAAGATGTTTTCTGTAAACGCATCACTCCACTGCATGGCCACTTCGACTTCCACCCCATCTTCCCGCTCCGCATTGAAGTGGAAAACCGGGTTGAGAACGGTCTTGTTCTTGTTGAGGTGATCAACAAAGGCTTTCAAGCCGCCCTCGTAATGGAAAAGCTCCTCCTTGCCACTACGCTCATCCATCAGGCGGATTGCAACGCCGGAGTTCAGGAAGGAGAGTTCACGTAGCCGCTTGGCCAGAATATCGTAGTGAAACTCGATATTGGCGAACGTGGCAGGAGACGGACGAAAATGTACACGTGTACCGCTTTTTTCAGTTTTGCCCACCACACCAAGCGGAGCCTGCGGCACGCCGTGGTGATAGATCTGCTCGAATACTTCGCCTTGCCGCCAGATAGTGAGGCGCAGCTCTTCTGAAAGCGCGTTAACCACCGAGACACCTACCCCGTGCAGCCCGCCAGACACCTTGTAGGAGTTGTCATCGAACTTGCCGCCTGCGTGCAGCACGGTCATGATGACCTCAGCTGCCGAAACGCCTTCGCCTTCATGCAGTTCAGTCGGAATACCGCGGCCGTTATCACTCACGGTGATCGATTCATCCGGGTGGATGACGACGCGAATTTCACTGCAGTGGCCTGCCAGAGCTTCATCGATGGAGTTATCCACCAGCTCGAAAACCATGTGGTGCAGCCCGGTGCCATCGTCGGTATCACCGATGTACATGCCCGGACGCTTGCGTACTGCGTCCAGTCCTTTGAGCACCTTGATGCTTGATGAATCGTAAGCCTGCTCGCTCATTGACCACTCCGTCGTGAAGTCTGTCTCGTTCCGTGTCGTTTAGCCATCCGTCTCCAATTGACTCCATCCAGCCGGGGAATGTTTCACGTGAAACATTTTTATGTCCGTACTGGCTTGCCAACTATTCCTTAGAGCCGTGGCTTCAACGCTGGTAATAAAAGCCTGACACTGCATTTCTTCCAGTAAATGGCAAAATTGATGGCGGTGCCTGTCATCCAGCTCCGCAGGTAAATCATCAATCAGATAGATACAGTGCCGCTGCGTGGTACTTTCCAGAAGCCGCCCCTGAGCCAGCTTCAGCGCACTGACGACCAATTTCTGCTGGCCTCTGGAAAGCACCTCGACGGCTGGCTGCTTGTTCAATCGAATACGTAAATCTGCTCTCTGAGGGCCCTGCTGGGTAAACCCCATCTGCTGATCCGTCTCTCGGCTATCCCTGAGCACTTCTGCCAGAGAGCGCTGCTTATCCCACCCTCGGGCATAGCGCAGCGTCAGGCCAGGTAGTGGCAGCAATTTATGCAGCGTTTCTTCGAACATGGGCAAGAACTGGCTAAACCACTCAAGGCGAAGCCGATCCATCTCTTCGCCCCACTGTGCAAGCTCTTGCTCCCAAACAACCAGCTCACTGGCCACCATTCTACCACGCCTGAGAAGGGCATTCCGATGTTTCACTGCTCGGCGCGTTCTTCGCCAGGCATCCAGGAAATGATGTTTCACGTGAAACACACCCCAGTCGAGAAACTCTCTACGCCCGGCAGGAGAGCCCTCCAGCAACCTGAAGGCATCGGGATTGATGAGCTGCAGGGGCATCGCCTCCACGAGTTCGGCCAAGCGCACCCCCTTCTCCCCCCTCAAACGCAGCTCCAGCTCGCGCTGAGTGCGTAACCGCCTGACCCCCAGGGTAACCTCAGGGTCACCCGCCAAACGACCATACAGGGTCATATATGGGGCTTCCGTCTGTATGGCATGCTTGAGCTGACGGGTTCGAAAGGAGCGCCCCATACCCAGCACATGAATACCTTCCAGAACGCTGGTCTTGCCACTGCCATTATCGCCGTGCAGCACATTGATGCGCGGCGATGGCTGCAAGGTGGTGGGGGCCAGGTTACGCAGGCCGTGGAAAGTAAGCTCCTTGATGCTCATGCGTCGATGTCACTCTTCAAGACCATTGATTGCCGTCCAGCACACGTGAAAACGGCGCTTCTGAAGCCAGAAGCGCCGTCATAGATAACGTCCTGCTGCCGTTTATAGACGCATGGGCATGACGACGTACAGCGCATCACCGCCACCTGGCTCTTCCAAAAGCGCACTGCTGTTGGGGTCGGCCAACGTCATTTGAACGCGGTCTTCATCCAACACGGAAAGCACGTCTACCAGATAGCCAACGTTGAAGCCGACTTCCATGGCACTGCCATTGTATTCGACAGCGACGTTCTCCTCGGCCTCTTCCTGTTCCGGGTTGTTGGCCATGACCTTGAGGTTGCCCTCTTCCAGATAGAGACGTACGCCACGGTACTTCTCGTTGGAGAGGATGGCGGTCCGCGACAGCACCTGACGCAACTCCGCGCGCTCGGCAATCAGCACCTTGTCGCCATTGCGCGGCACGACACGCTCGTAGTCCGGGAATTTGCCGTCAATCAGCTTGGACGTGAACGTAAAGTCGCCCGTGTGAGCACGCACATGGGTCGCACCCAGCGTCAGGCTTACGGGCTCGTCACTGTCGTCAAGCAAGCGAGACAGCTCCAGAATACCCTTGCGCGGCACGATCAGTTTCTGCGCTTGGCTGACGGCCACTTCTACCGGACGTGAGCACATGGCCAGCCGATGCCCATCGGTGGCCACCGTGCGCAGCAGGTTGCTCTGAATCTCCAGCAGCATGCCATTCAGGTAGTAGCGCACGTCCTGCTGGGCCATGGCGAAGGATGTCGACTCGATCAAGTGCTTCAACGTACCGCGCGGTACGCTCAGCTCCTGGCTACCATCCGCATCTTCGATGTTGGGAAACTCGGCAACCGGAAGTGTAGAAAGTGTAAAGCGCGAACGACCACTACGTAATACGGCGCGCCCGTCCTCCACAGCCAGTTGAATATCCGATTGATCCGGCAATGACTTGCAGATATCCATCAGCTTGCGCGCAGGTACCGTTGCTGCGCCTGGCTGGTCCACCTGGCTGGCCACCGTGCGCCCCACCAATTCGACTTCCAGGTCGGTACCGGTCAGCGCTACCTGATCACCTTCGACCTGGATCAAGACGTTCGACAGCACAGGCAGCGTTTGGCGCCGTTCTACGACCCCCGCCACCAGAGTCAGCGGGCGAAGCAGCGCCTCTCGGGAAATGGTAAATTTCATCGAAACTCCGGTTTTCTATCCTGAAAGGCCCACCGCAGCAGGCCGACATAATGGGTTAACTGGTCAGCAGGCGCAGGAGGTTCTTGTAGTCCTCGCGAATATCTGCGCTCTCTTCCTGCAACGCCTTCACTTTACGACAAGCGTGCAATACCGTCGTATGGTCTCGCCCACCAAAGGCATCACCAATTTCCGGCAGGCTGTGATTGGTCAACTCCTTGGCCAGCGCCATGGCCACCTGCCGAGGGCGCGCCACCGAACGAGAGCGTCGCTTGGAGAGCAGGTCCGCCACCTTGATCTTGTAATACTCAGCCACCGTGCGCTGAATATTATCCACCCCCACCTGCTTGTCTTGAAGGGCCAACAGGTCTTTCAACGACTCACGGATGAAGTCCTGGGTGATCGGCTTGCCCATGAAGTGGGAGTCGGCAATGACCTTTTTGAGCGCACCTTCCAGCTCCCGCACGTTGGAACGTATTTTCTGAGCGATGAAGAAGGCTGCATCATGCGGTAACTCGACCTTGGCCTGGTCGGCTTTCTTCATCAGGATCGCGACCCGCGTCTCCAGCTCAGGCGGCTCGATGGCTACCGTCAAGCCCCAACCGAACCGCGACTTCAAACGTTCTTCGACGCCACTGATCTCTTTGGGGTAGCGATCCGAGGTCAGGATCATCTGCTGGCCACCTTCCAACAGGGCGTTGAAGGTATGGAAAAACTCCTCCTGGGAGCGCTCCTTGCCAGCAAAGAATTGAATATCATCGATCAACAAGGCGTCGACACTGCGATAAAAACGCTTGAAGTCATTGATGGCGTTGAGCTGAAGCGCCTTCACCATATCCGCCACGAAGCGCTCGGAGTGCAGATACACCACTCGGGCGTTTTCCCGCCTACCTGCCAGGGCATTGCCCACGGCATGCATCAAGTGGGTTTTACCCAGGCCTACCCCGCCGTAGAGGAACAGCGGGTTATAGGCCCCACCCGGATTTTCGGATACCTGCCGAGAGGCCGCACGCGCCAACTGGTTCGATTTACCTTCCACGAAGGTATCAAAGGTGAAGTTGGGATTCAGGCCGCTGCTGTGCTTCAGGCTACCTTCTACCTGTACCTGGCGCTCGTTGCCGCGTCGGCCGGCGCCCGGCTCTTCGCGCAACTGCTCGATTTCACGGTCATCGCCCACTTCACCGCGGGGCGGAGTATGGACGGCGGGAGCAGGCGCCTGAGCAGGCGATGCGGAGACGGGATTACCCAGCTCTCTAGGCTGTGGCGCAGGTGCCGAGGTGCGACGACTACCCACGGTCAAGCTGACCTTGGGAGGTTTGGAAGGAGCAAGCTCGCGCATCAGTTCACTGATTCGCTTCGCGTATTTATCGCTCACCCAATCGCGCACAAAGCGGTTCGGCGCCAACAAGCGAAGCTCGTTGGACTCTCCTTCTTCTGCCTGCAGTGGACGTATCCAGGTATTGAACTGTTGCGAATTCAGTTCGTCCTGCAGGTAGTCCAGGCACTGTTGCCAAAGCGCGAGTGACACTCATCTCACCATCGGTTGAAAACGGCCGACCATTGTAGCGCCCAACGAAACGGTTATCCACACGCACTCGGGGCTCTTTTCCGCCTGTGGACAAATGACCATGAGAGCTTAGGAAAAACAGCGGACGGCATGGGTACAAAACCGCAAATTGCTGAGTTGTGCTGCGTTAATCACACATAAATCACAGCTTTTACGCTACTTCACAGCCAGTTACCCACAGATTTTTTATCATTTTAAGGTTTTGATAAAGATAGGGATAAATGAGTTATCCACAATTAGTATCCCCACTATTAATAACAACAGGTTTAAATAAACCTATTAGTAATAGTAGTGTCATCGACGTTCGTCAGACTGACAGGGCATCGTGGGCTGCCATTGCCCTTTTCACGCTTTTCATGCAAGGAAAAATTGCACCGGGGCCAGGAAGTCTCTACAATTTCCGGTCTTGAATTGAAACTCCCCGGCTGGTTCCTCACTGGACCGGGTCATCTGGAATTCAATTTCCGTCCTAAACCACGTGGGAATAACGAGTTATGAAACGCACTTTTCAACCCAGCGTTCTCAAGCGCAAGCGCGCGCATGGCTTCCGTGCTCGTATGGCAACCAAGAACGGCCGTGCCGTCATCGCACGCCGCCGTGCCAAAGGCCGCAAGCGTCTGAGCGCCTGATCTCGGATTGCGTGTGTCGCCTCAAGGCTTTCCCCGGTGCTTGCGATTGCTGAACGCTGGGGATTTCAGTCACGTGTTCGAACAAGCCGACTTGAAAGTCCATGGCAAGGGCATGATGGCGCTAGCGCGCTTGAATACTCTGGGGCACCCCCGCATTGGCCTGATAGTCAGCAAGAAAAATGTGAAGCTTGCTGTGGAACGTAACCGCTTCAAGCGCCTGGTTAGAGAATCCGTTCGCCTTCGTCAGGATCGCTTGCCCGCTGTGGATATCGTGATCATGGCCAAGCGGGGCGTTCAGGAGATCGACAACGAGACGCTGACTCGCCAATTGCATGGCATGTGGAAACGACTTCAGCGCGAGGTTCCGGCGGTATCGACATCTCCGCCATCACATGGCCTGACACGTGACACTTGACGACACACCTCGCCGCTCGACCTCGGCCTGCCGCTTGGCAGGCTTTCGTGTGTCATGGGCCGAGCAAATGACACTGCGCCATTAGCATGTTCACCACCCATCGGGCAGAACCCTCATGGACGTAAAACGACTTTTATTACTGATTCCACTGGCAGTGCTTGCCTACCTACTGGTTGTACAGTGGAATCAGGATTACGGGCAGACCAGCTACGACTCCACTCCCGAAATGACCCAGACAAGCAATGGGGCACCGGCGAGTGAAGGCGGCAGCAACGATCTTTCCGTTCCCAGTACTTCCGCACCTCAGGCCGCCATCGATGAAGGAATGAGCGACTCGCCAAGTTCGACCGCCAGTCGTGACTTCATCGCCGTCACTACCGATGTGCTGGACGTACGCATCGACCCCTTTGGTGGGGATATCGTGTATGCCGCTCTGCCACAGCACAAGCTGACGCTGGACTCTGAACGCAACTACGTGTTGCTGTCGGATAACGCCACGCGCAGCTACGTAGCACGCTCTGGCCTGCAGCTGGATGGCCAGGCAAGTCGCATCACGTTTACACCTGAAAACACCGAATACCGCCTGGGCAACGACGAGCAAGAGCTCACCGTCGACCTGACGGCAGAAGTCAACGGCGTTGACGTGATCAAGCGCCTGACCTTCGAGCGCGGCAGCTATGCGGTCAATGTCAGCTATTACCTGGCCAACAACACTGATGAACCTGTCAGTGCCCGTTTCATTGGCCAACTGGCTCGCGATAACAGCCCGGACCCCTCCAGTGGCGTCGCCATGGGCATGAGCTCTTATCTGGGCGCAGCCTACTCGTCACCCGATACCCGCTACGAAAAAGTCGATTTCGATGATATCCAGCGCGGTCGGTTCGAGAACCGTGAGGCCCAAGGTGGCTGGGTAGCCATCATTCAGCACTATTTCGTCTCTGCCTGGGCACCTGCTCAGAATCAGCAGAACCTGTATTACGCGACCACCGACTCCAGCAACCGCAACGTTGCCGCCTTTGCAGGGCCGGTGACCAGCGTGGCCGCCGAAGGCGAAGCCACTCTGGGGGCTACCCTCTACATGGGGCCCAAGGTCCAGGAGTACCTGGAGCAGGTGGCACCGAATCTGCGTCTGACCGTGGACTACGGCTGGCTGTGGTTCATTGCCAATCCGCTGTTCTGGCTGCTCGACAAGATTCATGACGTAGTCGGCAACTGGGGCTGGTCTATCGTTCTGCTGACCGTGCTGGTTAAGCTCGCGCTATTCCCGCTTTCAGCCAAGGCCTACAAGTCCATGGCTCGGATGCGCAAGCTCGGGCCGGAGATGCAGCGTCTCAAAGAGCTTTATGGCGATGACCGCCAGAAAATGTCTCAAGAGATGATGAAGTTCTACCAGAAAGAGAAGATCAACCCGCTGGGTGGCTGCTTGCCGATCCTCATCCAGATGCCGGTCTTCATCGCGCTGTACTGGATGCTGCTGGAATCCGTTGAACTTCGCCATGCGCCGTTCATGCTGTGGATCCAGGATCTGTCGGTGAAAGATCCGTACTTCATTCTGCCCATCCTGATGGGTGTATCGATGTACGTTCAGCAGTTGCTCAACCCGACGCCTCCGGACCCCATGCAGGCCAAGATCATGAAGATGCTGCCCATTATCTTCACGTTCTTCTTCCTGTGGTTCCCGGCGGGTCTGGTCATCTACTGGGTGGTGAACAACATCATCTCGGTAGCCCAGCAGTACGTGATTACCCGCAATATCGAGAAAGACCCCAACGTGGGCAAAGGGATGCGCACCAAGTAGCCTCTCATCCCGTTCTTCACCAGACCCCCGCTAAAGCGGGGGTCTGGCGTTTCAGGCCTGCCCTTTTCTTCTGCTGCATACACGATACACTTTCTTTTTGGATCTCCAGGACGCGTTATGGCTGAACGACTCTATACCCAAGACACGATTACCGCCCTGGCCACCCCCCCTGGGCGCGGCGGCGTTGGCATCATCCGCGTATCTGGCCCGGAAAGCCGCCATATCGCTCAGGCCATACTGGGGCAATGCCCTCCCCCGCGTCATGCCTATTACGGCCCCTTCAACGGTGCTCAAGGCATTATCGACGAAGGCATTGCGCTGCTGTTTGCCGGGCCTAACTCCTTTACCGGGGAGGACGTGCTGGAGCTGCAGGGGCACGGTGGCCCCGTGATCATGGATATGCTGCTGGAGCGCTGCCTCGCCCTGGGCGCCCGCCTGGCTCGGCCTGGCGAATTCTCCGAACGCGCGTTCTTGAATGACAAGCTGGACCTGGCCCAGGCCGAGGCGATTGCCGACCTGATCGATGCCAGCTCACGCTCGGCTGCCGAAAATGCCCTTCGCTCGCTGCAAGGCGAGTTTTCACAGCGCGTTTCTGGGCTGGTTCAGCAGTTGATCGAGCTGCGTGTCTATGTTGAGGCCGCCATCGACTTCCCCGAAGAAGAGATCGACTTTCTTGCCGATGGCCACGTGGCAACGCATCTTGAGCAGGTGCAGCAGGCACTGGTGCGTGTGCGCCAGGCCGCAGGCCAAGGCGCCTTGCTGCGTGAAGGCATGAGCGTGGTGATTGCAGGGCGCCCCAATGCGGGCAAGTCCAGCCTGCTCAATGCGCTGACCGAGCAGGACACGGCCATCGTCACGGACATTGCGGGCACCACCCGCGACGTGCTGCGTGAATACATCCACCTGGACGGCATGCCACTGCATATTATCGACACCGCTGGCCTGCGCGATACGCCGGACGCGGTAGAAAAAATTGGCGTTGCCCGGGCTTGGGAAGAGATCGAGAAAGCCGATCGCGTACTGCTGCTGGTCGATGCCTCGCTTACCCAGGCAACGGACCCCATGGCCATCTGGCCCGAGTTCGTGGCCCGCCTGCCGGACCAGCAGCGATTGACCCTGGTGCGCAACAAGATCGACAGCAGCGCCGAAGCGCCAGGGCTCGAAGCATCTGAGTTACCCACAGGCACTCCCATCGTCAGGCTCTCGGCCAAAACGGGGGCAGGTGTGGATAACTTGAAAGCCCACTTGAAAGAGGTGATGGGCTTTTCCGCCACTACCGAAGGTCGTTTCTCGGCGCGCCGCCGCCATCTGGATGCCCTGGACCGTGCCATGGCCGCACTGGAAGCAGGGCGCGCTCAGCTGGAAGGCTACGGTGCAGGAGAGCTGCTGGCCGAAGATCTGCGCGATGCCCAGCAGGCACTGGGAGAGATTACCGGAGAGTTCAGCGCCGACGACCTGCTTGGAGAGATCTTTGGCAGCTTCTGTATCGGCAAGTAGACTCGACTACTGTAACTTTACTCCGGGACCAACCAGGACGTACGGAAGCGGCTGTGCTCGCCCAGCGTCGGTGTGATCTGTGACATGGCGTTGATCAGACGCTCATCCAGCCCCCAGGGGGGGTTGATGACCAGCATACCGCTTCCATACATGCCGCGGGCACCCGCTTCAGGGGCACGTAGCAGCAGTTCGCTTTGCCAGATTTTGCGAATTCCGCTGTCACGCAGGCCTGCCAGCAGCGCTTGATGGTGTTCGGCAGGTAATAACGGATACCAGATCATCACCACGGCATGCCTGGCTTTCTCAAGCACGTAGGCCGTGCTCTCCACCACTTCGTGATACTCGATCTTGCGCTCGTAGCTGGGATCCATCAACACACACACCCTGGGGGTCGATGCCGGTACCTGATGGCGCAGGCCGACCAACCCATCGCCGAAGATACGCGTCGCCCGCTTGGGCAGCGACTGACTGGCGAGATGTTCGTGCTCACCAGGATGCAGTTCGAACAGTGTCAGCCGATCCTCTGAGCGCAGACGCTGGGCGAGCCACCAGGGAGAACCCGGATAGCAGGCCAGTGTATCAGCGTCTGGCTGGGCACTGGCCACGGCCTCGAGCCAGGCGCCAAGCAGCGGATCTGCCAACTGCTGGCGATGTTGCCAAAGCGGTAAAACGCCCTCACGGTACTCCAGCAGCCGCTGTGTCTCTTCGGTAGCCAGTGGATAGAAGCCTCTGCCCGCATGGGTATCTACATATGTAATTGCTGATTTTTTACGTAACAGATGATCAATGACGGCATAGAGCGTCAGATGCTTCTGAACATCGGCGAAGTTACCGGCATGGTAGGCGTGTTGGTATGACAGCATGAGGATGCCTATATAAACAGAACGCCCGCTATGTGAGCATAGCGGGCGTTCTAGAGCAATGCAGAGTTTTTACGGCTTATTGGCCATTGCCTGTCGGCGTCAGCGTGATTTCGACACGACGGTTTTGTGCACGCCCCTGTTCGGAGTCATTGCTGGCAACCGGCCGAGTCGCACCGTAACCCAAGGTGTTCAGACGCATGGAGGAAACGCCATTCTGCCCCAGGTAACGACCTACCGATTCGGCACGGCGCTCGGAAAGCCGCTGGTTATAATCCGCGTTGCCCGTGCTGTCGGTGTGGCCAGCAATGTTGACGCGGGTATCCGTGTACTGGGTCAACACATTGGCGACTTCATTGAGTGCACTGCGTGCGTCGCTGGTCAGGTCAGCAGAGTCGAAACCAAAGGTCACGCTGCTGGGCATGTTCAAGACGATGTCGTCGCCGCGACGGTCGATCTCGATACGAGACCCCTGCAGGTTTTCACGCAGCTGCTGCTCCTGGCGGTCCATGTAGGCCCCGACGCCAGCACCGGCGGCGGCGCCAACCGCTGCCCCGATCAACGCTCGGTCACGACGGCTAGTGCTTCCATCACCAGACAAGGCACCCGCTGCGGCACCAATGGCTGCCCCAATGCCCGTACCCACCGCTGTACTGGAGCGTTGTGTTTGACCACCATAAGGGTCGGTGGTGGCACAGCCCGCCACCAGAATAGCCGCCGCCAACGGGGTCAGTAGTCGGAACATACGCATCACTCACTCCTTTTACGATTAGGTTTTGCCTTTGTTATCACTGCTCACTCATCACTGATCAGTGCCAGCAGTTCGTTCAAGAATAATAGACCTTGAGGAGAAGCACGCAGCTTTTCGGGCATTTCCACCAAAAGTCCTTTTTCGTGAGCGATTTGTAAACGGTCAAGTAACAGTTCGACAGGCTGACCCGTATGCGCTTGCCATGTTTTCAGGCTTGCCCCTTCCGTCAATCGCAGCGCATTCATGGCAAATTCCAGCGGCAGCTCATCGGCTTCGATCGGCTGTTTGCCGGCCACGAAACCACGTGGATCGTCGAGACGCCTCAAATAAGACTGAGGCTGGCGGGTTTTCCAGCGGCGTTCGATCTGCCATTGGCCACTCTCGTCGATACACGTCAACTTGCCGTGGGCACCCGCTCCAATGCCCAGATAGTCGCCGAAGCGCCAATAGTTCAGATTGTGCTGGCTTTGTGAGCCGAGGCGCGCATAGGCCGATATTTCATAACGCTGCAGCCCTGCCCGTTCAAGGCGCACATGCCCCGCTTCCTGAATGTCCCACAGCGCTTCCTCTTCCGGTAACGGAGGAGGATGTGAGAAGAAAGCCGTATTGGGTTCCAGGGTCAATTGGTACCAGGAGAGGTGTTCCGGCGCCAATGCCAAGGCCTGGTCGATGTCTTCCATGGCCTGTTCAGGCGTTTGCTGGGGAAGCCCATGCATCAAGTCGATGTTGATATTATCGAAGCCCGCCGACCTGGCCTGCCCCACGGCCGTCAATGCCTCTTGCCCACTATGGATGCGCCCCAGGGCCTCTAGCTGCGCCGGACGAAAACTCTGTACCCCCAGCGACAGCCGGTTGATACCCGCCTCTCGGTAACCTACAAAACGCTGCTGTTCGGTCGTACCTGGATTGGCTTCCAGAGTGATCTCGATGGTCGGTGCAAACGCCAAACGCTGCTGAATACCCTGAAACAGCCGCTGATAGAAGTCCGGCGAGAGCAGGCTAGGCGTCCCGCCGCCAATGAAGATCGTTTGCAGAGGGCGTTCGGCTGCCAGAGGAAGATCGTGCTCCAGATCAGCCAATAGCGCAGCCAGAAACGCCTCTTCAGGGAGCCCCTGGGCGCCTGGCTCGTGAGAGTTGAAATCGCAATAAGGGCACTTGCGAACACACCACGGGGTGTGGATGTAAAGCGACAGGGGCGGCAGTGCCTCAGCCATGCGCCACCTTCAGGATATCCACGAGATCGTGCAGCGCACGCCCGCGGTGGCTCAACCGGTTCTTGGACTCTGACGCCAGCTCAGCCACGCTCATGCCTTGATCCGGTAACCAGAACAGAGGATCGTAACCAAACCCACCATCCCCACGGGGATGCGCCAGAATTTCGCCTTCCCAGCTGCGCTGTACGATGACGGGGACAGGGTCTTCGGCATGACGCAAATAGACCAGCACACACCAGTAGCGGCCACTGCGCTGGCCTTCCGCACAGTCGGCAAGCGCCGCCAGCAGTTTCTGATTGTTGCGTTCGTCACTCTTCGGCTCACCGGCATAACGCGCAGAGTAGATACCTGGTGCTCCTTGCAGTGCATCCACCTCCAGCCCCGAATCGTCTGCCAGGGCAGGTAACCCGCTGACTCGGCTGGCTTCACGAGCTTTTAACAGCGCATTCTCAACGAAGGTCAGTCCGGTTTCTTCCACGTCTTGCACGCCAAACTCTGCCTGTGCTCTTACATCGAGCCCAAGCGGGGCAAGTAACTGATTGAACTCTTTAAGTTTTCCTGCGTTTCCACTGGCCAGGACAAGCGTCGTACCCGTCGACATATCGAAACCTCCAAACAGGGAGCCTCAGTTTACGCTGAACAGAAACACAGCTAAAGCACATGGAATGTGTACCCAGCGTATTTTTATGGTTACCGCCCAATCGTTCGAAGATGACTCATTTATAAAATATAAATCAACAACTTGGCTTTTAGATAAAAAAAGAATAACAATATGTAAATTACTTTACTCATTATTTTGATAACATTTCTTTACGAAAAGTATCTTATAGGCAACACTGTTAGGGTCGCCTGCTGATGTTCTCCTTGAATGAGGCTCCCCCAATGTCCCAGCAAAAGACCCCCGGCTTGGTGTACATCGTCACCGAAAAAAGCCCTCAAGCACAGCTATTTGCTGATTACCTGCATGAGCACACAGGTTGTAGTGTGAGCGTTCACTCACCTGCTGCTCAACTGCCTGCCACGATCACCGATCGACTGTTGATCCTCATCGACAGCGACCATATCGGCGTCGATGCACTGCCAGAATGGCAGGACAAACTGTCGGATTCGCTCGCGAAATCACCGCTGGCAGCCTTCAATGTGCGAGATATGGATCACGCCTTGGAAGCACTCTCCTGCGCTCATTTGAAAGGCGTTTTTTACCGGGACGAAAGCCTGGAAGTGATCTGCAAAGGCATCCTCTCATTGCTGGAGGGGGAGTTGTGGATGTCACGCGACTTGATGGCGCGGCTTATCCTTTTTTACCGCAAGTATCAGAGCAACGCCTTTCGCCCGGCTTGTGGCCTGACCAATCGAGAGATGGAAATCATTTCACTGCTGAGCAATGGGTCGTCCAACCAGCAAATCGCCGACAAGCTGTTTGTCAGTGAGCACACGGTGAAGTCACATCTTTACAATATCTTCAGAAAAATCAACGTACACAATCGTATTCAGGCGCTCAACTGGATCCACCAGAACCTGGGCCCCATCCTCCCCAACATGGAGGCCGCGCGAAGCCTGCAACGGCATCGCTAGGTACAGGGTAAACGCCATGAACCTTCGCCATTACTTGATCATGACGGTACTGCTGAGCTCAGGATCAGGGATTTACAGTCACGCCAATGAACCTGCAGACCCCGCCAGCACCTTGCCCGTCAATGAGCAAGCAGAGATAGAGGCCATCAATCAGCTGTCGAGCCCAGACGGCCCGGAAGTTCAAGGCCGAGTGAACAGGGGCAGTGAGCTGACCGGCATCATGGTAGACCGAACGATCACCATGGCCGGAAAAACGTTCTATCGCGCCTTCAGTCAGCGGGCGATGGATAACCTGATCATCGGCAACGCCACCCTGACCATTCAAGAGCGCCCAGATGCTCGGTGGGGAAGCCAGATCTGGGTCATGGAAGGCAACCGCATGTATTTCAGAACACAGCTCTCTCCCCGAATCAACGAAGCGGACCGTGTTGCCGGAGAAGCTGTAAATATCGTGGAAGAAGCGCTGCTTCAACAGCAGCTTACCGCCGCCATCACATCCGATAAAGACCTGGGTAGAGAGGAGTTGAACTGATGAACACTCACCGCAAAGCCTGCGCTTTCGCTACGGCTGTCATGTTGGGAGTCGTTACTCTTGAGAGCGTTGCAGGCGAATTGATCTATCGCCCATTGAACCCTTCGTTTGGAGGGGACCCGTTCATGGGCACCTATCTGCTGGGCAAAGCCCAGTCACAGGATACCAACGTCGATCCCAACGCACGCGGTATCGAGCCGATCTCTTCCACCGAGCGACTCATCCAAAGTCTGGAGAGTCGGCTGATCTCTCAGCTGATCACGGATGTCGGGGCGGGCAACATTGGAGAGGGCTCCTTCGATAGCGGTGAGTTTAGCGTCGTCGTCCGCGATGAAGGGGGGCAACTGATCGTGAGAGTGGTGGATAAAGTCACTGGCGACGTGACCAACATCAGCGTCGGTGGGCTATTCAACCCTTAGCAGCGTTTCGGCACACACAACACATAACACCATCACTTACAGTGTCGTCAGGGGATCAACATGAAAATCATCGCGTCCATGCTCCTTGTCAGCCTCTTGAGTGGCTGCGCAGGAATGGTGGCCAACTCCGAAAACCTGGAAGGAGCACAGGCCACACTTACCCCCAGAGGAGCCACGTACCAGGACCTGGTATCGCTACCGCCACCCGCAGGCAAGATTTTCGTTTCTGTGTATGACTTTCGTGATCAGACCGGGCAGTACCGTCCCGCACCTGCCAGCACCTTTTCAACGGCGGTGACGCAGGGGGCTGCCGCCATGCTGACCGGCGCTTTGGCTGATTCGGGATGGTTCATACCGCTGGAGCGGGTAGGGTTACAAAACCTGTTGACGGAGCGACGTATCATCCGCGCAGAGTTCGAGCGTTTTGGCCAACCCGATAATTTGCCTTCTCTCAGAGCAGCTTCCGTCATGCTGGAAGGCGGCATCATTGCCTATGAATCCAACATCCGTACGGGGGGGGCTGGGGCTGAATACTTCGGTATTGGTGCGTCGGGACAGTATCAAGTAGACCAGGTCACCGTGAATTTGCGCGCCGTGGAGATCTCGACGGGTGAAATCCTGGCCAACGTGACCACGACCAAAACCATTTATTCCAAAGAGTTGCGTGCCGGTGTTTACCGTTTCATCGATTTCAGGCGTCTTCTGGAAGCCGAGGCAGGTATCACCACGAACGAGCCCGTTCAGTTGGCCGTCATGTCAGCCATTGAATCTGCGGTCATTCACCTGATCGCACGTGGCGTCGAAAACAATCTATGGAACTTGCCCAACGGCACGACGCTGCAAAATACCGTACTAGCAGACTATCTGAATGCGCCAATACCTGCTTTGTAATCAATGACGGCGTTAGTTCATAAAAAGACGCGGCCCTATCTTTGGATAGGGCCGCGTCTTTTTATGCCATCACAGCATTAGGAAACTCATACTTTTTTGGTAGTAAATAATGAGAAAAACCCTCTCGTAACTATTCAAACTGCTTATGGCGTCAACCCAATAATCGATCAAACTCAACACATGAAATACAAAACGATACAAAAAGTTTCAGAGGGATGGAAAATGAAACCTTTCGCAGCATCTCACACCAGTAACAAGACGCGACTCCTGAAGATCGCCGCTTCAAGCCTGGTGGCAGCGATGGTATCGATTTCAGCCTCGGCCAACGCCGCTGACCAACGTATCGAACAGTATTTCAATTCGGTAGACACTGCCAGGCAAGGCAACTACAGCATCATCGAGCAAGTCGGCAATAACAATCAGGCAATGGTTTCACAGTCTTACTCAGCGAGTTACCAGAGAGGCAACTTTTCTCGAATCACTCAGCTGGGCAACAGAAACATTGCCGTCATGGAGCAACGTGGGGGAAATAACTTCGGGGTGGTATTCCAACAAGGCAACCATCACAAAGCACATCTCACCCAAGCTGGAAACCAACAATCGCTTGAAGCCTATATCAATCAAGTGGGTCATCAAAGCGATATCCAAGTTTCACAATCGGGGAGTGGCTACCGCAGCATCAGCGTAGAGCAACAAGCCTACTCTAGCACCCTGCGCCCAGTCACCGTCGAAACTTACTGAGTTGCTGCCGCTATCTCAGTAACCAACGAAGCAAGCCATCATAAAGGGGATGTAACCATGAAAACTCAAATCACTACTATCGCTGCTGCCATCGCACTGACCATGAGCGCTGCCGCCATGGCACAAACGGCTCCCAGCTGGCAGTTCAACGGCTCCCGCGCAGCGGTCGATAGCATGGCTGGTTCACTGTATGCCGGCAGTGCCGTAGGCAGCGACTCCCAGATCGAGCAAAACGGTGACTTGAACCGTACCTCGGTCACCCAGTGGGGCACCCAAGATTCTCGCATCAAGCAGGAAGGTAGCTTCAACCGTGCTAACGTCACTCAAGACGAAATCGTCGGCACTGCCAGCACCGCGCCTGGTAACAACTACTCCACGATTACCCAGTCCGGCCAGTTGAACACTGCCTACGTTACCCAGGAAGGCGTCACCAACGACTCCATCGTCGTACAGAGTGGCAAAGGCAACCTGGCCAACGTGGACCAGCAAGGTCAGCTCAACGACTCTTGGGTACAGCAGGAAGGTTGGGCTAACGAGTCCAATGTGGTGCAAGACGGTGATTTGAACGATAGCTACGTGAAAGCATCCGGCAACTTCAACCGCACTTACACTACCCAAACCGGTGATGAGCTGGACAGCGATATCATCCTCAATGGTAGCTTCAACTACGCAGCCGTCACTCAAACCGGCTACGGTCATGACTCCTTCATCAGCACCAATGGTAACGGCAACACCCACTTCGTCAACCAAAGTGGTGCCTTTAACGGAGCAGGCCAGCACTTCTCGCAAATCGTGACCAACGGCAGTGGCAACTACAACGTGGTCAGCCAAGGCCACTAAGCAATACCGAATGCTCGCTACCGCCCCTTCGGGGGCGGTTTTTTTATGCCTTAACGCACCATCAGCGTCAGCGTGCCACCTTTGCCCTGAGTCGAAGAGCGGGAACGGTTGCTGCCCTTGACGATATCGACTTCCAGCCGCTCGTCATCGCTCAACAGCTTGACGGTGGCTTCCAACGTATCGCCTTCGAAGGTGAATTCTGCTGGAACCGTACCACGGGTTTCCGGATGCTCGACGGTTTCGCCGTCATGGGTAATGCGCCACTCGGCGGAGAACTCTGCGCCAGGGGAGCCGCTCATGGTGATGTGGATCTGGGTCATATCCTGCTCCTGTGCGGCCAACCCTGCCAAGGGCGAGCCAAGGGTGAGAACGGCGGTGAATAGCGCGCCGTAAAAGCGTGAAGCGTGATAAACCGGCCGTCGTATCATGGTGAGCTACCTCGGTAACCACAAGGGCCGCTCATGTTGAGCGGCCCTTGTAGTGTAGCAGTCGACATACCCCCCGTTACTGAATACTACATGACGGCAAAGGCTTTTTCGGCGGCATCCAGCGTGAGCTGGATATCTTCTGGGGTATGGGCGCTGGACATGAAGCCCGCTTCGTAGGCAGACGGTGCAAGATAGACGCCATGGTCTAGCATCGCACCAAAGAAGCGGCGGAAAGCATCCGGGTTGCACGCCGTGGCCTGAGCGAAATTATCGACCCGAGATTGCGAGGTGAAGAAAACGCCGAACATTCCCCCCGCCGACTGGGTCAACATGGGTACCCGCGCGGCGTTGGCACGCTCCTGCAGGCCGTTACACAGGGTTTGCACACGCTGGGTAAGAGCATCATGGAAACCCGGCACCTGCAGCTTGGTGAGCAGCGCGACGCCTGCGGCCATGGCCAGCGGGTTACCCGACAAGGTGCCTGCCTGATACACCGGGCCAAGCGGCGAGATGTTCTGCATGATGTCACGCTTGCCGCCGAACGCCCCGACCGGCATGCCCCCGCCCACGATCTTGCCCAGGCAGGTGAGGTCAGGCGTGATGCCGTAATAGGCCTGGGCCCCGCCCAGGGCCACACGGAAGCCGGTCATCACCTCGTCGAAAATCAGCAAACTACCGTACTGGTCGCACACACGGCGCAGGGTTTCCAGGAAACCAGGCTGGGGTGGGATACAGTTCATGTTGCCCGCCACCGGCTCGACGATGATGCAGGCAATCTGCTCGCCGATCTCGGCAAAGCACGCTTCCACGCCTTCCGGGTCATTATAAGAGAGCGTGATGGTGTGCTCGGCAAGCGCGGCAGGCACACCGGGCGAGCTGGGCTCACCGTGGGTCAGCGCGCCAGAGCCCGCCTTGACCAGCAACGAATCAGAGTGGCCATGGTAGTTGCCTTCGAACTTGACGATCTTGTCTCTTCCCGTGGTGCCCCGCGCCAGCCGGATGGCCGACATGGTCGCCTCGGTACCGGAACTGGTCATGCGGACCATCTCCATGGACGGAATCATCTCGCAGATCAGGTCCGCCATGGTGGTCTCTACTGCCGTAGGCGTGCCAAAGGAGAGCCCATTATCCAGCCGGGCCCGTACGGCGGCGAGCACGTCCTGGTCGGCATGACCGGTAATCATCGGCCCCCAGGAACCGATATAGTCGATGTAACGATTGCCCTCGACGTCGAACAGGTAGGCCCCTTGGGCGCGCTCCATGAACACCGGGGGACGATGCAAGCCTTTGAAGGCGCGCACCGGCGAGTTCACGCCACCGGGAATATGGCGACTGGCCAGATCAAATAATTCTGCAGATGTGGTCATGGCATCCTCTATAGCAATAGCTGACGGACAATAAAAATCAAAAGCGTGCAGGGCGTGATAGACGTTGAGGCAAACACTGCCCGCTGGGCGGCTGATAGCCGTGTGACAAACTCTCCCAGGTAAAGTGCTGTGCCTGTTCGCAAGCCGTAGGTAAGCGCTCACCTACCGCTAAACGAGCGGCCAGGGCGGAAGCCAGCGTACATCCGGACCCGTGAAACACTTCCGGCAGCCTGGGCCACTGCCACTGGCGAGTGGTATCGGGCGAATGCAGTGTGTTGATCACCTGCTGCCCGCTGCCGGGCAGAGGCTCATCCGTGGCGGTGACCAGTACCGCCTGGCACCCGCGCGATAACAACGAAACAGCGCGGGCCGTATCATCGAACGGTGCGTCGATCTCAGGCGTGAGCGCGATCAGTTCATGACGGTTGGGCGTCAGGATATCCACAAGGGGAAGCAGACGGTCACTATAAAGCTTCTGCAAACGGGGTGTGGATAACTCAGTGCCGCCGCCCGCTTTCAAGACGGGGTCTGCCACCACTGGTACACCCGGAAAACGCCGCACGATCTGCTCGGCCGCACGCAAGGTTGCTTCGTCCGCCAGCAAGCCTAGCTTGATGGCGGCAATCTGCATGTCGACCAGCGCTTCTGCCATTTGCCGCATGGCAGCTGCATCGGCTGGCAATACCGTGGTGACATTATGGCAGTTCTGCACGGTCAGGGCGGTGGGAATGGTCACCGCCCAGCCACCACACGCGGCGATGGCTTCGCTATCGGCGACCAGTCCAGCGCCGCCGGTAGGGTCATGGCCTGCCAATACCAGTACAACGGGAGGAAGTGGTTGGCGCATCAAAAGGGTTTCACTACCGCCAGAAGAATGATGGCGATCAGGGCCACGACAGGGGCCTCATTGAACCAGCGGAAGAACACGTGGCTCTTGGTGCAGCGATCCTGGGCCAACTGCTTCAAATAGATCAGACATACGTGGTGATAGGCCACCAGCAATACCACCAGCGTCAGCTTCACGTGCATCCAGCCCTGAGTGAACCAGGCAGGTACCAGGTAAAGCAGCCAGCCGCCAAACAGCAGCACGACGATCATGGAGGGCGTCATGATGCCGCGATAAAGCTTGCGCTCCATGGTCTTGAAGTAGTCGATGGCCTGGACATCCCCCTTGTCGCGCGCCATCGCGTGGTACACGTATAGCCGTGGCAGATAGAACAGTGCAGCAAACCAGGTCATAACGGCCATCAGGTGAATGGCCTTTATCCACTCGTACATGGTCTCTCCTTAATAGGTGCGCTCATTGCGAAACAGTGGGGTCACGGGGGTCAGAATGACGTGTATCGGTATAGTGGTAATAGCGCTCGATGGCGCCGCGAGTAATGATACCTGAAATTCGCTGCTGCTTTGGCCGGTAGCCATGAATCACGTAGAGCGCATCCAGCGTATTGTCCTGCAGCTTGAGGAAGGCTTCCGACAGGGTGGCCTGCAAACCGATGGGGGCCATTTCCAGCCGCTGCCCGGGAATTTCCAGCAGGTCGATCAACTCCTCCTCTTGCGCGGCTCCCTCTTTCAAGGCTTCGTCATGCTCCAGCAACCAACGGGCCAGCTCTGCCGCTTTCAAGCCCAATACCGGCTTGTCGTCGCTGGATCGTTCGATCACCAGCCAGGTAGGGTTGGTCTCCAGCCGCTGGCGGGCCTGCTCGAGGGTGATCATGCGCTCGGTACGCACCAGAGAGCGCTCCATGACCGCCGGCACCGACACTCTGGAAAGTGCCTGCATCAACGGCTGCTGCAAGGGGTGCATGCCATACCGCACCGAACTGACGAAAAACCCTTCACAGCCCGTCAACTGTCGCGAGGTCAGGCAAGCCACCACCACCGCCAGCATGCCAGGCAACATCATGTGGGGGGTGTGGGTCAACTCCAGCAGTGCCATCAAGGCCGCCAGCGGAGCCTGCAGCACAGCGCCCATCATGGCGGCCATCCCCAGCATGGCATAAATCCCGGGATCTGCCGCCTTGTCGGGCCATAGCCAGCCACCCAGCATGCCTGCCAGTGCGCCGGTGGCTGCGCCCGACACCAGCACGGGGCCGATGATACCGATCGGCACCCCGCCCGCCACGGTCAGGGCCGTGATCAGCAGTTTGCCGATCATCAGCGCCAGCAATACGCTAACGGTCAGTTGGTTATTCAGCGCCGCGGCCAGGCTATCGTAGCCAATGCCCTGTATTTCAGGAAACCACCACGCCAGTACTCCCGTGGCCACTCCAACGCTGCCCAGCCTCAGCCATAACGGCAGCCCTTGCAGGAAGGCATGGCGTGCCAGATGAATGAATACGCCAGCCATCAGGCCAATCACCAGCCCCGTCACCACTATCCAGGGCAGGTTCATCAGCGAGCCAAGTGCTACTTCAGGGATGCGGAAGGCTGGCTCGTTGCCATACGCCAGCTGGGCCACCAGCGCACCCATGGTAGATGCCAGAATCACGGGCATGAAGCTCATCAGGGTGTACTCCATCATGACCACTTCCATGGCAAAGATGACCCCCGCGATGGGCGTATTGAAAGAGGCAGAAATACCTGCCGCCGTTCCACAGGCCACCAGCACACGCAGGCTGTTGTGAGGCAGTCGCAGCCGCATCCCCAGGCCACTGGAAGCCGCCGCCCCCAGATGAATCGCCGGTCCTTCACGGCCAGCAGAGAGACCGCCCAACACCGATACCACCCCGACCCACCACTGGTTGAGCCAGTTACGCAGCGGAAAACGCCCCTGATGGTAGGTCAGGCGCTCGATGACATGGCCGACGCCCAGCTTGCGTGCGGTGGCCTTCTGACGATACAGCAGCACACCGATGACGCTCACGGCCAGCAGGGGCAGCAGCGCTCTGACCCACGGGGGCAGCGCTTCGAAGCCTTCCGGGTTACCGTTCGGCATGTACAGCGCGGCTCCCGCCTCCAGCAGCAGCCTGAATGCCACCATGACGGCCCCGGTCATGACACCAGACACCAGGCCCAGCACACACAGTTGCGGCAAGGCATCCACATTGGCCAGCTGGCGACGAAAACCCTCTAAGGTGAAATCTGACCGCGAAAAACCTGCCACAACGCTCGTCCTTGGTTGGGTAGAGTGGGTCTACGACACGCAGTGCTCTTCTGCGCCTGCTCTCTTGTGTATCATAGCTGGAGACACATCAACAGCCTCGCAAAACTTGCCAGGCTGCTAATTACCGCTGCCAGGACTGTGCAGAAGGCGCAAGGAGTGATCTGTGATAAACGTTGGCATTGTAGGCGGCACTGGCTACACCGGTGTTGAACTTCTGAGGCTACTGGCCCAGCACCCCGAGGTAAATGTTCAAGCGATAACGTCGCGCTCGGAAGCAGGCGTCAAGGTCTGTGACATGTACCCCAACCTGCGAGGCCACTACGATACCCTGACCTTCAGTGAGCCCGATGCCAAGGCCCTGGGGGCCATGGACGCCGTCTTTTTTGCCACCCCTCATGGCGTGGCCCATGCGCTGGCAGGCGAGCTATTGGCCAACGGAACCCGCGTCATCGACCTGTCGGCCGACTTTCGCCTGCGCGATGCCGACGAGTGGAGCCGCTGGTACGACCAGCCCCACGGCGCCCCTGAACTGTTGAAGGAGGCGGTCTACGGTTTGCCGGAAATGCATCGTGAAAAGATCAAGACCGCACGTCTGATCGCGGTACCCGGCTGCTACCCCACGGCGGTTCAGCTGGGTTACCTGCCGCTGCTGGAAGCGGGCCTGATCGACCCGAATCAGCTGATTGCCGACTGCAAGTCCGGGGTGGCCGGCGCTGGGCGGGGTGCCAAGGTCGCCTCGCTGCTGGCCGAAGCCAGCGAGTCCATGAAAGCCTACGGTGCAGGCGGCCATCGCCATCTGCCGGAAATTCGTCAGGGCCTGGGCGACATGCAGCCAGACACCGTGGGATTGACCTTCGTCCCCCACCTGACACCCATGATCCGCGGCATCCACGCCACGCTCTACAGCACCCTCAGCACCGAGCCAGGCGACTTGCAGGCGCTGTTCGAAAAACGCTTTGCCAATGAGCCGTTCGTGGACGTCATGCCCGCCGGCAGCCACCCGGAAACCCGCAGCGTAAAAGGCAACAATACCTGCCGCATCGCCGTGCATCGTCCGGGCAACGGCAATACGGTGGTGGTACTTTCCGTCATCGACAACCTGGTCAAGGGCGCCTCCGGCCAGGCCATCCAGAACCTGAACCTGATGTTTGGCTTCGATGAGCAGATGGGCCTCAACGCCCCCGCTCTGATGCCTTGAGCCACAGTAATTCCCGGCAATAGTTGACCATTTTGCTGGGAATTACCCATAATCCCCCCATGCCATCTATTCGTTCCTAAAGCTCGCGGGAGGTACCCATGAGCGGTGCAGAAGCTTTTGTTCCAACCCCTTTAATGCTGTCCGACAGTGCACGCCAGCGCATCAAGGCACTCATGGCCGAAGAGCACAATCCAGCCCTCAAGCTGCGTGTCTATGTCACCGGTGGTGGCTGTTCCGGCTTTCAGTATGGTTTTGACTTTGCCGACAACGTGGCAGAGGACGACACCCTGATCGAATTCGGAGATGCCACGCTGGTGGTAGACCCCCTCTCCTACCAATACCTGGTCGGCTCTACCGTGGACTACGAAGAGGGCCTGGCAGGGGCGCGTTTTCGCGTGCAAAACCCCAATGCCACCACCACCTGCGGCTGTGGTGCCTCGTTCATGGTATGACCAGCGTTGGTCGCAACGACTTCCCCATGACTTGACGCCTTGGCGGTTTCTCGCCAAGGTAAAAAGGTCAATAACGGTTCATCGACCGGTTTATAAGAAGAAACACGCTATAAACGGTGACGGAAACCACATAAAACTCGGGGAAACTAATGAAACACTTTTTTACCACCTCCGCTATCGCCACTGCCGTTGCACTGGGCTTGGGCAGTACCACTGCGTTTGCTGACACACCCACGGTCAATGTGGTGACTGACCCAAGCTTTGTGCCCTTCGAGATGCTCGACCCCGAAACCGGTGAAATGATCGGCTTCGACATGGACATCATCAACGAAATCGCCGAACGGGCTGGCTTCGACGTCAATCTCACCACCATGGAGTTCGCGGGCATCATTCCGGCCGTCCAGACCGGCAGCCAGGAAATTGCCATTGCCGGTGTGACCATCACCGAAGAGCGTGCGCAGATCGTCGACTTCTCTGATCCCTACTACGACTCGGGCCTGCAGATCATCGTGCGTGCCGACAACGATGACGTAGAGTCCATCGAAGACCTGGCCGGGCTCTCCATCGCCACGCGCATCGGCTCCACCAGCTACGACTTCCTGCAAGAGCAGCTGGGCGACGACGCCGATATCACTCCCTATCCAGGCAATAGCGACATGTACATGGCCCTGCTGGGGCGTAACGTCGATGCCGCGTTCTACGATGCCCCCAACGTTGCCTACTTCTCGCAAACACGCGGTGAAGGTCGCACCAAGGTCGTCGGCCCCCTGTACGAAGGCCAGCAGTACGGCATCGTCTTCCACAAGGGTAGCCAGTGGGTAGAACCCGCCAATGAAGCACTCGCGGCCATGCGTGAAGACGGCACCTACGACGAGATTTATCAGAAGTGGTTTGGTAAGCCCTCCGTCGAAGAGTAAGCACTGTCTGAGGTAAGTGCGTTATCTCACGTTTACAGGGCCGGGCGGCCTAGCCCCCGGCCCTGAATCATTGTGTGGTGCTGTTCTGGAGACGTCACGTGGAAGTCACTTTTCAATTCGACTGGGCGGCCGCTTTCCGCTCGATTCCCTACTTGTTACCCGGTATTCCGTGGACACTGCTGATCTCGTTCGGCGGCCTGGCCATTGGCTTTTTCATCGGCATCTTCTTTGGCCTGCTGCGCATCAGCCGCACGCGCTGGCTGCGCTGGCCAGCCATCCTGTATGTCGAAGTCTTTCGCGGTACGCCCATCCTGGTGCAGGTGCTGTTCATTTTCTACGGCCTGCCCCAACTACTGGGTGGCCCCATCAATGCGCTGGTGGCCGGCATTGCCGCCATTGCCGTCAATTCAGGGGCCTATATCTCCGAAATCGTACGCGGAGGCGTGCAGTCGATCGAACGCGGGCAACGCGAAGCATCGCTGTCGCTGGGGCTCTCCCGAGCGCAGTCGTTTCGTTACGTCATCTGGCCTCAAGCCTTCCGCCGCATGATCCCTCCGCTGGGCAACCAGGGCATCATCAGCATCAAGGACACCTCGCTGTTTTCCGTCATCGGGGTGGGTGAGCTGGTGCGCCAAGGACAGATCTACATTGCCACCACCTTCACGGCGCTGGAAGTCTATTTCATGGTCGCCCTGATGTACCTGGCCATTACCTGGACCCTCTCTATCATCCTGCGCCAGTTGGAACGGCGCGGCGTCGTTGGCCAATAAGGAGCGCACAATGACTTCGACCTCATCGCCCATTGTGCAAATGCAGAAGCTCAACAAGCACTTTGGCAGCCTGCATGTGCTCAAGAACATCGATCTGGAAATCGTCCCTGGAGAAGTCGTCGTCGTGATCGGCGCCAGCGGTTCTGGCAAATCCACGCTGATCCGCTGCATCAACGGGCTGGAAGAGTTTCAGTCCGGCAGCCTCGATGTCGATGGCAATACGCTGCTGCCCGATGGCAAAAGCAGCAAGGCCCTGCAAACCATCCGCACCGAAGTCGGCATGGTGTTCCAGCAGTTCAATCTGTTCCCCCATCTGAGCGTCATCGACAACATTACCCTGGCCCCCATGAAAGTGCGTGGCTGGAGCCGTAAGGATGCCGAAGAGACGGCTCAGCGGCTGTTGGAACGCGTCGGCATTGCCGATCAGGCACAGAAGTACCCCAGCCAGCTCTCTGGAGGGCAGCAGCAGCGGGTCGCCCTGGCCCGCGCGCTGGCCATGGAACCCCGGCTCATGCTCTTCGACGAGCCCACCTCGGCGCTAGACCCGGAGATGATCGGTGAAGTGCTGGACGCCATGCGTGAGCTGGCCAAGGAAGGCATGACCATGGTCATCGTGACCCATGAAATGGGCTTTGCACGGGAAGTGGCCGACCGCGTCATCTTCATTCACAAAGGGGAAATCACCGAGCAAGGGTCACCGGAACAGCTGTTCGATGCACCTCGGCACGAACGCACCCAGTCCTTTTTGGCGCGCGTATTGAAACACTAGCAGCCCATCAGGGCACATCAGTGACCGGCCTGTCCTTGCGACAGGCCTTTTTTTTGCCTGTGGATAATATTTTTTCCTCGGCTGCCCCTATCTGGCTAACACTCGCACCATGAGCATCTTTCAACGCATATGATGGTCACCAGATCACTTGTTCACAGGTGCGGTAACAAGCGCGGTAGCCAGCGGTGGATAAGCCGTCGTTAACCTGGCCTGTGGGTAAGTAAGCTTTTCATCCACAGCTCCGTCACCGCTTCTACGCAGGCACTCCGCCGGTTCGCCACTGCTTGGTCAACAATACAAAATAATGATTCATATAGGAAAAAACCATTTATCAACAGATTTTGTCCACACCATTAGTAACTACATTTACAGAACTTCTCTTATATATTTTTATTTTGTTATTAATTTATAAAACCACTGATAGCAGGGGTGTGGAAAAACCTGACGGTTACCCACAGGAGGTTTATACTGGCGGGCTTATTCCAACAGCGGTGATCCGCTGACCACATCATCCGTGCCTTGGGCACAAGACGAGGTGTCTCTTGAACTACCCCGACCGCTTTGACGTGATTGTCATCGGCGGTGGCCATGCGGGAACCGAAGCCGCATTGGCCTCTGCTCGCATGGGCTGTCAAACCCTATTGCTGACCCACAACATCGAGACGTTGGGCCAAATGTCCTGCAATCCCGCCATTGGTGGGATCGGCAAGAGCCATCTGGTCAAGGAGATCGATGCGTTGGGTGGTGCCATGGGGCTAGCCACGGATTTGGGCGGCATCCAGTTTCGAGTACTCAACGCACGTAAGGGGCCTGCCGTACGCGCGACCCGCGCCCAGGCAGACAGAATCCGCTACAAGGCCGCCATTCGCGGCATGCTGGAAAACCAGCCGAACCTGACGATTTTTCAGCAGGCGGCTGGCGACCTCATTGTGGATAACGACACCGTACGCGGTGTAGTGACCGAGACAGGCATTCGTTTTCATGCCGAGTCGGTGGTGCTGAGCACGGGCACGTTCCTTGGCGGGGTTATCCACATCGGGTTGGATCAAAGCCGTGGTGGCCGCGCAGGCGACCCGCCTTCCAATGCGCTGGCTGAGCGACTGCGGGCACTGCCTTTTCACGTCGACAGGTTGAAGACCGGTACCCCTCCGCGTATCGATGCCAAATCCGTCGACTTTTCACAGCTGGAAGAGCAGCCAGGCGACACGCCCACGCCGATCATGTCCTACCTGGGGCATCGGGGCATGCATCCTCAGCAGGTGAGCTGCCATATTGCGCACACCAACGAGCGCACCCACGAGATCATCCTGAACAACCTCGATCGTTCCCCCATGTACTCTGGGGTAATCGAAGGCATCGGCCCCCGCTACTGCCCGTCGATCGAAGACAAGGTGCATCGCTTCGCCGACAAATCGAGCCATCAGGTGTTCATCGAACCGGAAGGCCTGGATACCCACGAGCTCTACCCCAACGGGATCTCCACCTCACTGCCCTTCGATGTGCAGCTGCAGGTCGTGCGCTCCATCAAAGGGTTGGAAAACGCCCATATCACGCGCCCGGGTTATGCCATCGAGTATGACTTCTTCGACCCGCGGGATTTGAAGCACTCGCTGGAAACCAAATTTATCCACAACCTGTTTTTTGCCGGACAGATCAACGGCACCACTGGCTACGAAGAAGCGGGTGCTCAAGGGTTGCTGGCGGGGCTCAACGCGGCACGGCGAGCCAAGCAGCTGGAGGCGTGGTACCCACGTCGTGACGAGGCGTATCTAGGCGTTCTGGTGGATGACCTGATCACCATGGGCACCAAGGAACCCTATCGCATGTTCACGTCGCGCGCCGAGTATCGGCTGCTGCTGCGTGAAGACAATGCCGACCTCCGCCTGACCGAGCAGGGCCGCCAGTTGGGGTTGGTCGATGACACCCGCTGGGCGGCTTTCAGCCAGAAACGTGATGCCATCGAGCGTGAAGCCACGCGCTTGTCCAGCGCCTGGGTACATCCCGACAGCCTGGCTGCCGCCAGTATCGCCGAGAAAACCGGCAAGCCGCTGTCGCGGGAGTACTGCCTGAGCGATTTGCTGAAGCGCCCTGAACTGACCTACGCCGATATTGCTGACCTGCCGGGCATGGAAAGCGGCGGCGTGGAGGATGAAGCTGTCGCCGAACAGGTGCAGATTCAGGCCAAGTATCAGGGGTACATCGATCGTCAGCAGGACGAAATCGATAAGCTCAAGCGCCACGAAGCCACTGCGCTCCCCGCTGAGCTGGATTATCACAACGTGGAGGGGCTTTCCCACGAGATTCGCCAGAAGCTCAGCGCCGCGCGGCCGGAAACCCTTGCCCAGGCTGCCCGTATCTCTGGAGTGACGCCTGCTGCCGTCTCGATACTGCTGATTCACCTGAAAAAGCGCCGCCTGATCAGCCATACCGAGGTCGCCAACGGATGAGTTTCTTGCCGCCGCTGATTGAAAGTCTGCCCGCTAGCGTGGCCCCCAGACTGGAGCAAGGGCTGTCCCAACTGGATATCGCCATTACGCCCATCCAGCGTGAGCAGCTGCTGGGGCTGCTGGCGCTATTGCACAAGTGGAACCGGGCTTATAACCTCACCGCCGTACGCGACGTTGATGAAATGGTGTCTCGCCACGTGCTGGACAGCGCGGCGGTGGCGCCCTTCATACGGGGGCCCCGACTTCTGGACGTAGGCGCCGGGCCAGGCTTGCCTGGGCTGGTGCTGGCGATTTTGAAGCCCGAGCTTCAGGTGACGCTGCTGGACAGCAACGGCAAGAAGGTTCGCTTCCAGCGGCAGGCCGTCATGGAGCTGGCGCTGAGCAACGTGACGCCCACTCAGGCAAGAGTCGAACAGTTTGCGGGCCAGCACTTCGATCAGGTGATCTCGCGGGCCTTCGCCAGCTTGGTGGACTTCGTGACCTTGACGCGCCCGCTACCGACCGCCGACGGCCAGTGGCTGGCCATGAAGGGCCCCGGTGCCGATGACGAGCTGCGCGACCTGCCAGCAGGTGTTGAACTGAACGCTCGGCACCTGTTGAATGTACCCTTCGAGACGGCCGAGCGGCAGCTGTTGATCCTGACCCCAAAAGGAGTTGAGTAGTGAGCCAGATCATTGCCCTGACCAACCAAAAAGGCGGCGTGGGCAAGACCACTTCAGCCGTCAATCTGGCCGCCAGCCTGGCCGCCCTGGACCGGCGCGTACTGTTGGTCGATCTCGACCCCCAAGGGCATGCCAGCATGGGCAGTGGGATCGACAAGTACGATCTGGAAAAGAGCGTGCTGGACGTGCTGCTGGGGGAAACCTCGGCCAGCGACGCCATCGTGCGCGGTTTGTCGGTTCGTTACGATGTCTTGCCGGGCAATGGCGATTTGACGGCGGCGGAAGTCGAGCTGCTGGACGCCGAGCAGCGGCAGAGTCGCCTTTCTCAGGCGCTGGCCAGCGTGGCCGACGAATACGATGTGGTGCTGATCGACTGTCCGCCGTCGCTGAACATGCTCACGGTGAATGCGCTTACTGCAGCCCACGGCGTACTGATCCCGCTGCAGTGTGAATTTTACGCGCTGGAAGGACTCTCGGCGCTGCTGGATACCGTGGAACAGATCAAGCAGAGCGTGAATCCCGAGCTTGCCGTCTCCGGTATCCTGCGCACCATGTACGACAAGCGCACCAGCCTCACGCGGGAAGTGGACAAGCAGCTACGCGACTTTTTCGGCGATGCGCTGCTGAAAACCACCATTCCGCGCAACGTGAAAGTGGCAGAAGCGCCAAGCCATGGCCTTCCCGTGACCCAGTACGCCCGTTTTTCGCGGGGCAGCCAGGCCTACCGCGTGCTGGCCAAAGAGATGATTCGACGGTTGTCACTGTAACGCCTGTCGTTACGGCGGCTGTCGCTGTAAGGTTCGAAGTACGTAACGTTCAACGAGGGAAAGCGAATGACGCGTAAACGCGCGCTAGGACGTGGCCTGGATGCCCTGATTGGTGCGGGCGCCCGTCGTCGTGACAGTTTGGACCTGACCAACAGCGCCTCGCAAGGCACAGAGGCGCTGCTGCCGGAAGGCTCCGCCGCCGAGGTAACGCAGGACGATGCCCATGCCGAACGCCTGGAGCGGCTGCCGCTGGGGCAGCTGACGCGGGGCAAGTACCAGCCTCGCCGCGACATTCAGCCCGAGGCACTGGAGGAGCTGGCCGACTCCATTCGTGCCCAGGGGGTCATGCAGCCGATCGTCGTTCGCCCGATTGGCCCGGACCGCTATGAAATCATTGCCGGTGAACGGCGCTGGCGCGCTGCCCAACTGGCCGAGCTGGATGTCATTCCGGCGGTCATTCGCCATGTCAGTGACGACGTGGCGCTGGCGCTGGCGCTGATCGAGAACATTCAGCGTGAAAACCTCAATGCCATCGAAGAAGCGCTGGCGTTAAAACGCCTGGCAGAAGAGTTCGAGCTTACCCAGCAGCAGGTGGCCGATGCCGTGGGCAAATCCCGCACGCAGGTGGCCAACCTGCTGCGCTTGTTGGCTCTGGACCCGGAAGTGCAGACCCTGCTGGAGCGTGGCGATCTGGATATGGGGCATGCTCGTGCCCTGCTGTCGTTGAACAGCGCTCAGCAACGCCAGGTGGCCCATGAAGTGGTCAACAAGGACCTGACGGTGAGAGACACCGAGGCGCTGGTCAAGAAGGTGCACGACACTCAGCAGTCACCGGTAGCATCGGCCAAAAAAGTGGCCAAGACCGCCGATGTGGCGCGCCTCGAAACGCACTTGGGCGAGCTGCTGGGCGCGCCTGTCTCCATCGACCACGGTCAAAAGGGCAAAGGCAAAGTCACCATACGTTATACAAGCCTTGAAGAGCTGGATGGCATTCTTGCGCACATAAAGTAGCAGGCTAATGAAATAAGCGGCCTTTTTTTAACCCTTTGGTCGCAAGTAAACGCCAAAACGTGCGAAATCCGTGCAACTTCGGTTGAAGGTGTGATAGCGCTTCCCTATAATCCGCCGTGTTTGTCAAAAGCTTGCTTGGACGAACGGGCGTACTCGTTACCCCATTGAGCAGCAGCCCAGCCTGCACGGAGTCGTGGTCAAAGTGAAAAGTGCAGCGCCTGTCCGTCGGCGTCTATTGGATTTTCGGCGGCTGTTTCTTGCTCAGCTGGTGGTGATCTTGCTGGTGGCCATGTTGGCAAGCGTCATGGTCGGCATCGAGGCAGCAGGGTCTGCCTTGTCGGGGGGGCTGATTAGCCTTCTACCGACCATCTATTTTGTGTGGCGTGGTCAAAGGCAGCAGCGTAACCGCCAACCACAGCGTAATGTGCTCAACTTGTACCAGGCTGCAGCAGGCAAGTTTGGTTTGACGGTGGCGTTATTCGCCATAGTGCTGACGATAGCGCCCCCTTCAAACCCAGCTTTTTTCTTTGTCGCCTATGTGGTGGCCCAACTGATGCACTGGCTAGCCCCCTGGCTCGTGCGTGAGCGGTCAACCCCTTAAACTTGAGGAAGCAGTATGGCAGCGGATAACGAAATATCGGCCATCTATTACATACAGCACCACCTCCAGAACCTGACGTTCGGAAAGCACCCGGAAAATGGTTGGTCGCTTGCGTCCACCTCTGCCGAAGCAACCGAAATGGGTTTTTGGGCCATTCACCTGGACACGATGGGTTGGTCCATCGGCATGGGTGCTCTGTTCCTGTGGCTGTTCCATAAAGCGGGCAAGGCAGCGACCACCGGTGTTCCGGGCGGTCTGCAGAATGCCGTTGAAATGGTCATCGAGTTCATCGATAACCTGACTCGCTCTACCTTCCACGGCAACAACAAGAACATCGGCCCGATCGCCTTGACGCTGTTCATGTGGATTCTGCTGATGAACAGCCTCAAGCTGATCCCGCTGGACTACTTCCCGGAGTTGTTCGGCAAGCTGGGTGTGGGCTACATGAAAATCGTTCCCACCACCGACATCAACGCCACGCTGGGTATGGCCATCGGCGTCTTCCTGATGATCATCTACTACAGCTGCAAGGTGAAAGGTGTTGCTGGGTTCGGTAAGGAGCTGGCGCTGACGCCGTTCAATACCTGGCTGTTGGCACCGTTCAACCTGATTCTCGAAATCGTCGGCCTGCTGGTCAAACCGATCAGCCTTGGTTTCCGTCTGTTCGGCGCCATGTTTGCCGGTGAAGTTATCTTTATCCTGATTGCCCTGCTACCGTTTTGGGCGATCTGGATGCTGGATGTGCCGTGGGCCATCTTCCATATTCTGGTGGTTTCGCTGCAGGCCTTCATCTTTACGACGCTGTCTATCGTTTACTTGAGCGCCGCGCACGAGCATCACTAAACCCGAGCAACGCTTTGCATTAAACCCTTAACCTAAACCCTTGAAATTAACGCACTATCAGGAGCTTCATCATGGAAATCGTCTACATTGCTGCCGCCATCATCATCAGTGTTAGCGCCCTGACCACTGGCTTTGGTTTCGCCATGCTGGGTGGCAAGCTGCTGGACAACACCGCTCGTCAGCCTGAGCTGAGCGACCAGCTGCAAACTCGTACCTTCATCATGGCCGGTCTGCTTGACGCCGTACCGATGATCGGTGTTGGTATCGCGATGTACCTGATCTTCGTTGTTGCCGGTTAATGCAGCTTGACCGAGCGGGCAACCGCTCGGTTTTGTTTCACTCCGGTCGCCACGAATTTGTCAGAGGTACATCCCTGTGAATATCAACATGACGCTTATCGGGCAAACGATCGCCTTCGCGATCTTTGTCTGGTTTTGCATAAAGTATGTGTGGCCTCCGATCAGCAACGCGCTTCACGAGCGTCAGAAAAAGATTGCTGATGGCTTGGACGCAGCCAGCCGTGCAACGCGTGACCTTGAGCTCGCTCAAGAGCGTGCCGAGCAGACACTGCGTGAAAGCAAGGAGCAGGCATCTCAAATCCTCGAGCAAGCGAACAAGCGCTCTGCGCAGATGATCGAAGAAGCACGTGAACAAGCACGTGCCGAAGGCGAGCGTCTGGTGGCCAGTGCTCGGGCTGAAATTGAGCAAGAAATCAATCGCGCGAAAGACGAGTTGCGTGCGCAGGTTTCTCACCTTGCGATCATAGGCGCCGAGCGTGTTCTTGAAGCCTCTGTTGACGAGAAAGCGCACCGCGACTTGCTTGATAAGCTTGCCGCTGAACTGTAAGGAGGTGATCCATGGCGGAACAAACGACCGTCGCTCGTCCTTACGCCAAAGCGGCGTTTGAATACGCGCGCGATCATCAGGCACTGGATACCTGGTCTCAGTCACTGACAATGGCAGGTCTCGTTGTCAAGGATCATCAGGTCGCCAACCTGTTAGGTAGTCCCAAACTGAGTAGCGAACAGAAAGTGGCGTTGCTGGCTGACATGCTGGGCGACGGTGCCGATGACGCTTTCCAGCGGTTTCTCACCACCCTGGCCGACCAGCGTCGGTTGATGGCGTTGAGTGCAATCGCTGAACAGTTTGAACACCTTCGCGCAGAACATGAAAAGCGTATCGACGTCACTGTGGTTTCAGCCTACAAGCTGGATAGCAAGCAGCAGACCAAGCTGGCAAACGCGCTCAAGAAACGTCTGAATCGCGAAATCTCCATTACTACTCAGGTCGACAAGTCGCTCATTGGCGGTGTCATCCTGCGTGCCGGTGATACCGTCATTGACGGTTCGGTGCGTGGTCGATTGAACCGTCTTTCCGAAGCGCTGACCGCTTGAGTCTGAGGGACATGGCATGCAGCAACTGAATCCTTCCGAGATCAGCGACATCATCAAGCAGCGAATTGAGAAGCTTGACGTCGCATCCGAAGCCCGTAATCAGGGCACCATCGTCAGCGTTTCCGACGGTATCGTGAAAATTCACGGCCTCGAAGACGCGATGTTCGGTGAAATGATTGAATTCCCCAACAGCATCTTCGGCATGGTACTCAACCTGGAGCGTGACTCCGTGGGTGCCGTTGTCCTGGGTGACTACCTGCAGCTTGAAGAAGGCATGACCGCTCAGTGTACCGGTCGTATTCTTGAAGTTCCGGTAGGCCCCGAGCTGGTGGGTCGCGTTGTCGACGCGCTGGGTAACCCCATCGACGGCAAGGGCGACATCAATGCCAAGCTGACCGACGCGGTAGAAAAGGTAGCGCCTGGCGTTATCACCCGTCAGTCCGTTGACGAGCCCATCCAGACGGGTCTGAAGTCCATCGACGCCATGGTGCCGATCGGTCGTGGTCAGCGTGAGCTGATCATCGGCGACCGTCAGATCGGTAAATCCGCCATTGCCATCGATGCGATCATCAACCAGAAAGGCAAGGGCGTGACCTGTGTCTACGTGGCCATCGGTCAGAAGCAGTCGACCATTGCCAACGTGGTGCGCAAGCTCGAAGAGCACGGCGCGATGGAACACACCATCGTGGTGGCGGCTGGCGCTGCCGACCCGGCACCCATGCAGTTCCTGGCGGCCTACTCTGGCTGCACCATGGGCGAGTACTTCCGTGACCGTGGCGAAGACGCGCTGATCGTGTATGACGATCTCTCCAAGCAGGCCGTTGCCTACCGTCAGGTATCGCTGCTGCTGCGTCGTCCGCCGGGCCGCGAAGCTTACCCGGGTGACGTGTTCTATCTCCACTCGCGTCTGCTGGAGCGCGCCGCGCGCGTCAACGCTGACTACGTCGAGAAGTTCACCAACGGCGAAGTGAAAGGCAAGACCGGTTCCTTGACCGCGCTGCCGATCATCGAAACCCAGGGCGGTGACGTATCGGCCTTCGTTCCGACCAACGTCATCTCCATCACCGATGGGCAGATCTTCCTGGAAACCAACCTGTTCAACTCCGGTATTCGTCCGGCGATCAACGCAGGTCTGTCGGTTTCTCGTGTTGGTGGTGCCGCACAGACCAAGATCATCAAGAAGTTGGGTGGTGGTGTGCGTCTGGCGCTGGCTCAGTACCGCGAACTGGCGGCGTTCTCGCAGTTTGCCTCTGACCTGGATGAAGCCACGCGTAAGCAGCTCGAGCACGGACAGCGTGTTACCGAGCTGATGAAGCAGAAGCAGTACTCGCCGATGTCCGTGGCGGAAATGGCCCTGTCTCTGTACGCTGCCAACGAAGGTTACCTGGACGATGTGAGCGTCGAGAAGGTGCTGGGCTTCGAACGTGCTCTGCACGACTACATGAAGTCCGAGCACGGCGAGCTGCTCGACAAGATCAACCAGACCGGCGACTACAACGGCGAGATTCAGGACGGTTTGAAGTCGGGTCTCGAGAAGTTCAAGGCGACTCAGAGCTGGTAATGTCTGGCCCGCCTGCGGGCGGGCTTGCATGCTTTCTGAGAGCCACGAACGAAGGGTAGATCGCTATGGCAGCTGCAAAAGAGATACGCACCCAGATCGGGAGCATCAAAAATACGCAGAAGATCACCAGCGCCATGGAAATGGTGGCTGCATCGAAAATGCGTAAAGCGCAAGATCTGATGAAGTCCAGTCAGCCCTACGCCAAGCAGATCCGTAATGTGGTAGCCCATATTGCGGATGCAGACGTAGAGCAGGAAGACAAGCACCGCTACATGGTCGAGCGCCCTGTCAACCGCGTGGGTTATATCGTGGTGTCGACAGACCGCGGCCTGTGTGGCGGCTTGAACGTCAACCTGTTCAAGGCCGTTCTGAAAGATGCGATGGCCTGGAAACAGCAAGGCGTTGAGCTGGACTTCTGTGCCCTTGGCTCCAAGGCCGGTGCCTTCTTCCGCAATTATGGTGGCAACCTGGTTGCTGCCAAGAGCGGATTAGGTGAAGCACCGACCGTCGAGGGTCTGATCGGTAGTGTGAAGGTCATGCTGGAAGCGTACGATGAAGGTCGGCTGGATCGCCTGTACGTGGTGTACAACGAGTTCGTGAACACCATGACGCAGCGCCCGGTCGTGCATCAGATCCTTCCGCTGTCCCCTGACATGGGCAGCGAAGAGAAGCATGACGAAGAAAACGCCCGTCCCGGAAGCTGGGACTACCTGTATGAACCGGATGCCAAGGCGTTGCTGGACAGCCTGTTGGTTCGATTCATCGAATCGCAGGTGTATCAGGCGGTAGTCGAAAACGGTGCGTGCGAACAGGCCGCCCGTATGATCGCTATGAAGAGTGCCACTGATAACGCGGGCAACCTGATTGACGATCTGGAGATGGTTTACAACAAGGCCCGTCAGGCCGCCATCACCCAGGAAATTTCCGAGATCGTCGGCGGCGCTTCTGCCGTTTAACGCCGAGGGAGTGGTCTGACTGACAGGTCATTCCCGGCAGACAGGTTTCATTTGCAGGTTTTTGAGAGGAACCAAGATGAGCGGACGTATCGTACAAATCATCGGCGCGGTGATTGACGTAGAGTTTCCGCGGGACTCTGTGCCCAAGGTCTACGACGCGCTGAAGGTCTCCAATGTTGAGACCATCCTCGAAGTCCAGCAGCAGCTGGGCGACGGCGTAGTACGCGCCATTGCCATGGGCTCCACCGAGGGTCTGAAGCGTGGCCTGGACGTGGTCAACACAGGTGCCGCGATTTCCGTACCGGTGGGTAAGGAAACGCTGGGCCGCATCATGAACGTGCTCGGTGAGCCGATCGATGAAGCGGGCCCGATTGGCGAGCAAGAGCGCATGCCGATCCACCGTAAAGCCCCCAGCTATGCCGACCAGGCAGCTTCCAACGAGCTGCTCGAGACCGGCATCAAGGTCATCGACCTGGTATGCCCCTTCGCGAAAGGCGGTAAGGTTGGTCTGTTCGGCGGCGCGGGTGTCGGTAAAACCGTCAACATGATGGAGCTTATCCGCAACATCGCCACCGAACACAGCGGCTACTCCGTATTCGCCGGTGTGGGTGAGCGTACTCGTGAGGGTAACGACTTCTATCATGAAATGACCGAATCCAACGTTATCGACAAGGTAGCGCTGGTCTATGGTCAGATGAACGAGCCGCCCGGCAACCGCCTGCGCGTAGCGCTGACCGGCCTGACCATCGCTGAGAAATTCCGTGATGAAGGCCGTGACGTTCTGCTGTTCGTCGACAACATCTATCGTTACACCCTGGCCGGTACCGAAGTATCTGCACTGCTGGGTCGTATGCCTTCAGCGGTAGGTTACCAGCCGACGCTGGCGGAAGAGATGGGCGTTCTTCAGGAGCGTATCACTTCCACCAAGACAGGCTCTATCACGTCGGTGCAGGCCGTTTACGTTCCTGCGGATGACTTGACTGACCCGTCTCCTGCGACCACCTTCTCCCACCTTGACGCTACCGTGGTACTGGCGCGTTCCATCGCTGAGCTGGGTATCTACCCCGCCATCGATCCGCTGGACTCCACGTCACGTCAGCTGGACCCGCTGGTCGTTGGTGAAGAGCATTACGAAGTGGCGCGTGGCGTGCAGAACGTTCTGCAGCGTTACAAGGAGCTGAAGGACATCATCGCGATCCTGGGTATGGACGAGCTGTCTGACGAAGACAAGCTGGCCGTATCTCGTGCGCGTAAAATCCAGCGCTTCCTGTCTCAGCCGTTCTTCGTGGCTGAGGTATTCACAGGCTCACCCGGTAAGTATGTTTCTCTGAAAGACACCATCCGTGGCTTCCAGGGCATTCTGGCTGGCGAGTATGACGATCTGCCGGAACAGGCCTTCTACATGGTCGGCTCCATCGACGAAGCTGTCGACAAAGCCAACCAGATGAAGAAGTAATCCCGTCCATTAGGGGGATTCGCTATGGCGAATAGCTTCACTTGCAATATCGTCAGCGCAGAAGCATCCATCTTCTCAGGCAAGGTCGAGCAGGTGGTGGCTTCCGGGATCATGGGTGACCTTGGCATCTTGCCGGGGCACGCCCCGCTGCTGACCGAGCTTCAGCCGGGCCCGATCCGCGTGATCCACGATGGCGGCAAGGAAGAAAACTTCTTTGTCTCTGGCGGCTTCATGGAAGTCCAACCAGATGTCGTGACGATCCTGGCAGATGCTGCTGCTCGTGCCGGTGACCTCAACGAGGCCGCCGCCGAGGAAGCGCGTCAGCAAGCGCTGAAAGCCTTTAACGACAAATCAGCAGAGCTGGATTATACCCGTGCTGCTGCTGAACTTGCCGAAGCCGTTGCTCAGCTGCGAACGATCCAGCAGCTGCGCAAGAAGGCGGGTAAAGGCTAGTTACACGCACTGTGTACCCACACGCCCCTTAAACCCGAGCAGGGTTTAAGGGGCGTTTTTTTTTGTCTGTTAGTATGGTGGTCAGTCGTCCCGGATTTGAATGGCATCAGGAGAGAGCGATGGCGCTGAACGAAGAAGCCTTACAGGAATTGAAAACCGAGCTGCTCGAGGAGCTGGTCAAGGAAGAGCCCCGCAAGGCGCAGTTGGCGGAACGTCTCGCCGAAATTCGCTCGGCCGACATTGGCGAAGTGCTGGAAGAGCTGATCGAAGAGGATGAGGAGCTACGTGCGGCCCTGACGGTGCTGGACATACTCTCCACCGAGCGAGCCGCCAATGTGTTGGGCTATCTGCCAGGCGAGAGTCAGCTGGAAGTCGTCGGTGAGCTGAGCGATACCCAAGTGCTCAAGCTGCTAGAGGAGATGGGCTCGGATGAGCGGGCGGATCTGTTCAACCTGCTCGATGAAGATCGCCGCGAAGCGTTGTTGCGCCGCATGGCGCATCAGGAGCGGGAAGATCTCAAGCGTCTTGCCAGCTATGAAGAAGGCACGGCCGGCGCCATCATGACCTCTGACTATGTAGCGATAGCCAGTGGCATGACGGTGTCACAGGCGATGATGCGAGTACGACAGACAGCGCCGGATGCGGAAACGGTCTACCAGCTCTACATACTCAACAAGGAAGGTGAGCTGGTGGGAACCATGTCTCTACGGCAGCTGATGGTCGCCCGTCCGGGTGCCATCGTCGATGACATCATGATCAAGGATGTCATCAGCACCCACGTAGACGAAGAGCAGGAAGAAGTGGCGCGTATCGTGGCGCGCTATGACCTGCTGGCGCTGCCGGTACTCGATCAGGATGGGCGCATGGTGGGGATCGTGACCCACGATGATGCCATGGACGTGGCTGAATCCGAGGCCACCGAAGATATCCACAAGGGGATGTCGATTGGCCAACTGGAAGACGGTGTCAGTCGGGTGCCCTTGGCCAGTCTTTACCGCAAGCGGGTGACCTGGCTGGTACTGCTGGTGTTTGCCAACCTGTTTTCGGGGGCTGGTATTGCGTACTTCGAAGATACCATTGCCGCCCAGGTCGCTCTGGTATTCTTCCTGCCGCTGTTGATTGGCAGTGGCGGTAATGCGGGCGCCCAGGCGGCCACGTTGATGGTGCGGGGTATGGCCACCGGGGACGTAGGGGTCAAGGACTGGAGCAAGATGCTGGGCAGGGAGCTGCTGGTGGCCGGTGCACTGGGGCTGACCATGGCGTTGGCCGTCGCGCCCATCGGGGTCATGCGTGGCGGTGAGGACGTCGCCATGGTGGTCGCGTTGAGCATGGTCACCATCGTGCTGTTCGGTAGCATGATGGGCATGTGTCTGCCGTTCGTGCTGGAGCGCTTCAAGGTGGACCCTGCCACGGCCTCGGCACCGCTGGTGACGACCTTGATCGATGCCTCGGGGGTATTGATCTACTTCACCATCGCCACCGCCATTCTGACCAACGTCTAGCGCATGGCGCTGCTGGCCGCGCGGGTGATGAACATCACTTCCACGTGGCCCAGCCACTCGATGTCGCTGGCCAGCGCCTTGAGCTGGCTGGCCAGGCACTGGGGCGGCTGGTGGACCGCGTCACCGATGATCAGCGTGACCGATACCTTGTCGTCCAGGTAGTGAAGCTGCAGATCGTTCAACGTGCGCCATACCGGGTGCATGTACCAGCGCTCATCGAGAGCGGCTTCCACTTCTGGGCGCAAGGGCAGGCCGGGCAGGCGGCTCGGGTCGCCCTCACCGGCATCGTCTTCCGGGTCCACGTGGAAGATGACGTCGGTCAGTAGCGGAAACTCGTGGCGCAGGCGGCGACTCACCTCATTGCCGATTTCATGAGCTTCGGAAACGGTGATACGCGGACCCACCACCACGTGCAGGTCCACCATCACCCAGCCTGCCGATTGGCGCGTACGCAGGTCATGCACGCTATCCACGCCGGGCACGCTGCAGGCCACATCATGCATCTGCTGCTGCACGTCTTCGGGCAAGGCGGTATCTACCAGTTCTCTGGCGGATTCCCACAGCAGGTCGATGCCGACCTTACCTACCAGTAACCCCACGATGATCGCGGCCACGGCGTCCAGCCACCCCAGCCCATACTGGGCACCCACCAGTGCTACCAGCACGACGGCCGTGGAGAGAGCATCGCTGCGGGAGTGCCAGGCATTGGCTTCCAGCAGCTTGGACTTGACCCGTTTGGCGACCCGCATGGTGTAGCGGAAGATCCACTCCTTGCTGATCAGGGCCAGCACCGTCACCGCGATGGCAAAAGCGCCGGGCGCGCCTACTTCGGTACCGCTCAACAGACGGTCGATGCTCGACCAGGCGATACCGCCGGCCACAAAGATCAGCACACTGCCCAGCAGTAGCGTGGTCAGCGTCTCGATACGGCCATGGCCATAATGGTGGTCGTTATCCGGTTCCTGACGGCCATAATGAATGGCGGCCAGAACAAAGCCATCGGTGACAAGGTCAGACAGGGAGTGAATGCCATCGGCAATCAAGGCTGCCGAGCCAACCAGAAACCCCACCACCACCTTGACGACACTCAGCAGCCCATCCAGCCAGGCACCAATGTACGTGACGCGCTTGGCTTCCTGGCTGTCTATGGCGTTGCTGGGAACCACTGATGATTCTGGGGTCTGAGTCATGGGATACCTTGAAGACTCGCTCTTTCGATAGGCACTTATTGTAGCGCACCACGGCGCAAGCTCTATACCTTCTTGCCAGGAGTCCTTGGTCAGAGCGGACAATGAAAGCGGGGATGTGTATCCTTGGCAGCTCTGGCACTCCCAGCCATCGCCCTTTGACTCACTGTTTACAGGATGCACCATGGATTGGCTTCAAGTCATTATTCTGGCGTTAGTGCAAGGACTAACGGAATTCTTGCCTATTTCAAGCTCTGCACACCTGATTCTGGTGCCTGAACTGACCTCTTGGGAAGATCAAGGGTTAGCCTTTGACGTGGCACTGCATTTGGGAAGCCTGAGCGCGGTCGTCATCTACTTTCGTCATGAAATCATTCAGATGATCACCAGCACCTCGAAGGCGTTGGTAGGGCGCGGGGTGGATGAAGATGCTCGCTTGGGCATTTGGGTCGTCATCGCGACGATACCCGTCTGTCTGGTGGGGTTTCTGCTCCATGATGTGATTTCGGACTATATGCGTTCAACCCTGATCATCGGGGCGAGCCTTATCGTTTTCGGCCTGCTGCTAGGCTTTGCCGATTGGCGCAAGCGTGGGACACGTAGTGAGTATCAGATGTCGCTCAAAGACGTGCTCATCATCGGTGGTGCCCAGGTGTTGGCGCTGATTCCAGGCACGTCCCGTTCTGGGATCACCATCACGGCAGCCCTGCTGGTAGGCATGAGCCGAGAGGGCGCGGCACGCTTCTCGTTTCTGCTGTCGATCCCCGTGATTGTGCTGGCCGGAGGACTGGAGGCCGTTGGCTTGCTCCGCGACCCACAGGCCATCGACTGGCCCGCCATGATCGTCGGTACGCTTCTCTCTGGTATTAGCGCTTACTTGTGTATTCACTATTTTCTGGTCGTCATCAAGAAACTGGGCATGCAGCCGTTCGTGGTTTACCGCGTGGTATTTGGTCTCTGGCTGCTGTGGTTCTTCCACTTCTGACCCCGCGCACATTTCAAGGAAAATGCGATGAACATCGGCTATCGTCCCTTTTTAGCTGGCCTTGGTTTACTCACCCTGTTGCCCCTGATGGCAGGCTGTTCCGAGAGTGATCGCCCCCTGGAGCCGCCCACCCGGTTTGAAGGAGGGGTATTTGGCTCTTTCTACCAGGTGACGGTGATGGATCCGCTGACCCAGGGCCAGGCACAGGCGTTGGAAGAGGGCTTTCTGGCCGAACTCGAGAGCGTGGACCGTTCCATGTCGACCTATCGGGATGACGCCGAGCTGGTAACGTTCAATCATGCGCCGCTGGATGAATGGCAGCCATTGTCCAATGAGCTGATCGAGGTATTGGCCGTCAGCCAAGCCATTGCGACGGATAGCGATGGTGCCTTCGACGTGACGGTGGGCGGCCTGGTGAATCTGTGGAGTTTCGGGCCAGAGGCGAGGCCAGAAGAAGTGCCCAGCGATGAAGCCCTTGCCGAACGCCTTTCGACCGTCGGGTATGACGCCCTGGAAGTGGATACCCAGCAGATGCAGGCGCGACGCACGCGGGATATCTTTGTCGATCTTTCTGGCGTGGCGAAAGGTCATGCCGTCGATCGAGTGGGTGCGTATCTGGACCAGCAGGGGATCGAGCACTATCTGGTGAACCTGGGGGGAGACATGATCGCCCGGGGTTACCGGGAGCCCGACGAGGAACTGGCTTGGCGTGTAGGTATCGAAGTGCCGGAAGACGGTGAGCAGACGGCTCAGCATATCGTGCCGCTCAGCAACTTGTCGGTGGCGACCTCCGGTGACTACCGCAATTACTTCGAAGTCGACGGGCAGCGCTACTCGCATACCATCAATCCTCGTGACGGCAAACCGATTACCCATGACCTGGTATCGGTGTCGGTCTTCCACCCTTCCAATGCATGGGCGGATGCCTGGGCCACGGCACTGCTGGTCGTCGGCACGGAAGAGGGAATGGCACTGGCCCTTGAACACGACCTGAGCGTACTGCTGCTGGTGCGCGACGGCGACCGCTGGCGCAGCATCGCCAGCCCTGCGTTTACGAACTATTTTGGTGATGCGCTGCTGGAAGAGCTGGGCATCGATGCCTGGACACCGGCGGTGGCCCAATAACGGTAGGTACTGAACATGCATGATCTCGACATCGTCATTCTGGCCGCTGGCAAAGGGACGCGGATGCGCTCTCCCTTGCCGAAAGTGCTGCATACCCTGGCAGGCAAACCCATGGTGCAGCACGTGCTGGAGACCGCTCAGGCGCTGAATCCGGCACGGACCCACGTGGTGATCGGCCACGGCGCTGATCAACTGCGAGAAGCGCTGGCAGAGCATGACGTGCTGTTTGCTCTGCAGGAAGAGCAAAAGGGGACGGGCCATGCCGTGGCTCAGGCCCAGGCTCATCTGGGCAACGGCGTCGTGCTGGTGCTTTACGGCGATGTGCCGCTGATTCGCCGTGACACGTTGGCCAACCTGCTGACTCAGGTGGATGAGCAGCATATGGGCCTGTTGACGGTCACGCTGGATGACCCTGGCGGCTACGGGCGCATCGTGCGCGATAGTGACGGGCAGGCCGTGGCGATTGTCGAGCAAAAAGATGCCAACGACGAGCAACTGGCCATCACCGAGTGCAATACCGGCATCATGGCCATGACCAGCGCTCAACTGAAGCGCTGGTTGCCCCAGCTCTCGGCAGAGAATGCCCAGGGTGAGTACTATCTGACCGACGTCATTGCCATGGCTGCCAGCGAAGGTATCAAGGTGGCCACGGCGCAGCCCCACGATGCTACCGAGGTGGAAGGGGTCAACAACCGTGCCCAGATGGCCCGTCTGGAGCGTGCTTACCAGCAGCAGACGGCGGAAGCGTTGATGGCCCAGGGCGTTGCCCTGGCAGACCCGGCGAGAATCGATGTGCGCGGCAAGCTCACCTGTGGACACGACGTGTTCATCGATGTGGGTTGCGTCTTCGAAGGAGACGTGGAATTGGGCGAAGGCGTGCGCGTTGGCCCTTATTGCGTGATCAAGAACAGTACCCTCGGTGCTGAAAGCGTCATCGATAGCCACAGCGTCATCGACTCCACGGTGGCCGCTGGCCATAATCAGATTGGGCCCTACGCTCGTCTTCGCCCCGGCACGCGTCTGGCGGTCAAGGCGAAAGTGGGCAACTTCGTGGAGACCAAGAACGCCGAGGTCGGTGAAGGCAGCAAGATCAATCACCTGAGCTACGTGGGCGATGCCACCCTGGGGCGCGAGGTGAACGTTGGGGCAGGCACCATTACCTGCAACTACGATGGCGCCAACAAGCATCGCACGCAGATTGGCGACCATGCGTTCATTGGCTCCAACAGCGCGCTGGTCGCGCCTGTTTCGATTGGTCAGGGAGCCACCGTGGGCGCGGGCTCCACCATCGCCAAGGACGTGGCAGAACATACCTTGGCGGTCACTCGCAGCCGCCAGTTGGAAAAGGCCGACTGGCCGCGCCCCACCAAAAAAGCAAACTAACTATCGGTGACACAGGCGCTTGGCGCCTCCAGGAGAGTGGAGTATGTGCGGTATCGTCGCAGCCGTGGCACAGCGCAATGTGCAGGGAATATTGTTGGAAGGACTCAAGCGTCTGGAGTATCGTGGTTATGATTCGGCAGGCATGACGGTACTCAGCAGCGGAGCGCTGACCCGCCACCGGGCACTGGGGAAGGTAGCGGCCCTGGAAGAGCGCCTGGCCAACGAGGCACTGCCGGGGCATTGCGGTATCGCCCATACCCGCTGGGCCACCCACGGCAAGCCCTCCGAGGCCAACGCTCACCCCCACCACAGCCGCGACAGTGTCGCTGTAGTACATAACGGCATCATCGAGAATTACGAGCAGATCAAGGAGACGCTGCAGGGCAGCGGCTACACCTTCACTTCCGACACCGATACCGAAGTGATCGCCCACTTACTGGCCGACAAACTCACTACTGGCAAGACACTGTTCGAAGCGACCCAGGAGATCGTCAGCGGGCTGGGGGGAGCTTACGCGCTGGGCGTGATGAGTACGCACGAGCCTAACGTGGTGGTGGGCGCCCGTCAGGGCAGCCCGCTGGTGGTGGGCGTGGGGATCGATGAAGCCTTCCTGGCCTCCGACCCGCTGGCGCTGTTGCAGGTCACCGACCGCTTCATCTACCTGGAAGAGGGCGATCTGGTCGAGCTGCGCGAACACGGTGCCATCCGTATCGTCGACCGACAGGGGAACGTTGTCGAGCGCCCGGTGCATACCTTCGAGCATGGCGATGGTGCCGCCAGCAAGGGAGAGTATCGCCACTACATGCTCAAGGAAATCTTCGAGCAGCCCAGGGTCATCGAGGCGGCGCTGGAAGGACGGGTGAGCGCCAACAGTGTGCTGATCGAGAGCTTCGGGCCAGACGCTCAGGCGCTGTTTCAGAAAACCCGCCAAGTGCATATCATCGCCTGTGGCACCAGCTACCATGCGGGCCTGGTGGCCCGCTACTGGCTGGAGCGCTATGCTGGCGTGCCGGTGCAGGTCGAAGTGGCCTCCGAGTATCGTTACCGCCACCCGGTGGTGCCGGAAGGCACGCTATTCGTCACGCTCTCTCAGTCTGGGGAAACCGCCGATACGCTGGCAGCGCTGCGGTTTGCCAAAACCCTTGGCTATGTCGGTACGTTGGCGATCTGCAACGTGCCCGGCAGTTCGCTGGTGCGCGAGTCGGATATGTCGCTGATGACCCGTGCAGGCCCTGAAATCGGCGTGGCCTCCACCAAAGCGTTTACGACGCAATTGATCGCACTGCTGCTGCTGACGCTCTCCGTCAGTAAAGCGAAGGGTCGGCCTGAACAGCCAGCGATTCTGGCTGCCCTGCAGGAACTACCGGCGCTTTGCCAGCAGGTATTGGACCTCGATGCGCAGATCGAAGCGCTCTCCCAGGCGTTTGCCGAAAAGCACCATGCGCTGTTTTTGGGGCGTGGCGCTCACTACCCGATTGCCCTGGAAGGCGCCCTGAAGCTCAAGGAGATCTCCTACATCCACGCGGAAGCCTATCCGGCTGGCGAGCTGAAGCATGGCCCGCTGGCGCTGGTGGATAGTGAAATGCCGGTGATCTCGGTGGCCCCGAACGATGACCTGCTGGAGAAGCTGAAGTCCAACCTGCAAGAAGTGCGCGCTCGCGGCGGCCAGCTGTTCGTATTCGCTGATCGCAAGGTAGGCATCAGCGCTCAGGACGACATCCGCGTGCTGGAATTACCGGAGGTGCACGAGGCACTGGCGCCGCTGCTATATACCCTGCCGCTACAGCTGCTGAGCTACCACGTGGCCGTATTGAAAGGCACCGATGTGGACCAGCCACGTAACCTGGCGAAAAGCGTGACGGTGGAATGATCGGTACCTCACTGTGAGGTATCAGAATAAAGTTGGTAACGAAAGGCGACTCTTCCATCAGTGGGAGAAAAAGCAGCTACTAACGGTCAAGCGCTGTGCAAACATTCAGCAACCGAGAGGCTAATCGCAGATGCACGAATTTACTGCCGAAGAGTTGCTGGAACAACTGCAATTGCTGGATGAATGCCCGCGTATCGAAGCTAAAAGGGGTACCGATATTGGTGGCTCCGTGATGCAGACGGTCTGTGCTTTCGCCAACGAGCCCGGGCTAGGTGGCGGTTATTTGCTGCTGGGTGTTTCGGAGCCGGATAATGAGCATGAGCAGTTTTATGTATCGGGTATCCACAAGACAGATCAGGTATTGGGAGAGCTGCAAACCAACTGCCGAGAACAGTTTGAGCAGAGCATACCGGTGTCGGCAGAAACCTTACAGCTGCACGGCAAGACGGTGATTCAGGTGTTTGTGCCGGAGCTTGAGCCGGCCGCGAAGCCTTGTACTTTCAAAGGTAAATTCGATAAGAAAAATAAACGCAAAACAGGTGTATGGCGTCGTGGACTGAATGGCGACTACGAGTGTACTCAAGCCGAGATAGAGCCGTTGCTGCTGGCGAAGAGTGGCTTGGGTTTTGAGCAGGTCGTGTTGCCGGGTGCGGAATGGGATGATCTAGACCCGGATATCATTGACCTGTATCGCCAGCTACGGGCACGAGTACGCCCTTATGCCGAGGAGTTGCAGGTCAGTGATCAGGAGATGTTGCGTGCACTGAATCTTGTCAAAAAACACAACGGTGAGTGGCTACCAAATGTCGCTGGACTGTTGCTGATGGGTAAGCCACTGGCGTTGCGGCGTTTGTTGCCTTCGGTGCGTGTAGATTATGTGCGTATCAGTGGCACCCAGTGGGTTGAAGACCCTGAGCAGCGTTTTCGAACCACATTGGATATGCGTGAGCCGCTGTTACGTCTGATCCCAAAGCTCGAAGCTACCATTCTGGACGATTTACCAAAGCATTTTCGTCTGGATGAAGGTAGTACCCAGCGTAGCGATCAGCCGCTTTTACCACAAAAAGTGGTACGAGAAGCGGTCGTGAATGCCCTGATGCATCGAGATTATCAAGTACAGCAGCCGATTCTGGTGGTGCGCTATAGCAATCGTATTGATATACGTAATGCAGGCTACTCGTTGAAGCCAGAGACCATGCTTGGCGAAATGGGATCGAAATTACGCAACCCGGTATTGGCTGCAGTGCTGTACGACCTGAACTTTGCTGAAACCAAAGGCTCTGGTATTCGTACCATGCGCTCTCTGTTACATCAGGTCGGCTTAACGGCTCCGGTTTTTTCAAGCCATGTGATTGCCAACGAGTTTCAGGCAACCTATTTGCTGCACCAGCTATTGGGTGAAGATCAGCTAGCATGGTTACGTCAGTTCAAGGATTTGCAGTTAACCAACGATGAAGCCAGAGCCTTGATTTTGGCGAAGGAAACCGGTGCAGTTGATAACGCTGGTCTGCGTGCAGTGACCGGGCTGGATACTTTATCGGCCAGTCAGGTATTGGGACGTTTGCACCATCAGTATGGTGTGCTGGTAAAAGGTGGAGCAGGCCCCGCAACCTACTATCAGCTTGCCGATTGGTCATTTGACTTGGGTGAATTACCTTTATTCCACAGCCAAGAGGCAGTAAATACGGGTGACTTGGGAGTAAATACGGGTGACCTCGGTGCAAATAAGGGTGACCTCAGTGTGAATGCGGGTGACCTGCCTGACGCTTTGGCTCTTCGGATAGAGGAGCTCACACCCAAAACACGTAAGGATAAACTTTGGCCGGTGATCCTATGGTTGTGTGCACTACGTCCCTATAAAGCAGAACAACTGGCCAGCCTGCTAGGCGGGCGCTCAGTCAAGTCGCTCAAGAGTACTCATCTGAACGTTATGCGTGAGCATGAAAAGATGCTGGCTTACCTCTTCGCTGAAGTGGTGAATCATCCGGATCAGGCATATCAAACCACAGAAAAAGGTATTCAGTGGTTGCGGGAGCAGGGTATTGAGCCTCGTGGAGAAACCCGACATGGATAACGACCTGACTCTCTGCACGATCGGTGGCGAGTAACAGAGCAAGGAACCTGAATTATTGATCAAACAGATGGCTAATCACACGGACTTGGCATCCCATAGCAGTTGAACGCTTGACGTCCTCCCCGCCCTAAAGGACGGGGATTCCAACTTCTTGAGGGCAACGTCCTGCCCCGAGGCTGAGGATATTCCGGGCCGCATTCACGTCCCGGTCG